>CAZAGA010000034.1:11373-16802 GCA_964484335.1 uncultured Anaerolineaceae bacterium | reverse complement strand
GGAGTTCAGACGTGTGCTCTTCCGATCTGGTTCATCCCATAGGGCAGTGCGGTAGAAAAAGCGGCTGCTCCTTCGGCATCTTTAATTGAGATGCCTCCGGCCAGAACTGTCGTGGCAAAAATTGCGCCCAGGGCGATGAAGGCTCCTGCCAGGATCGCAAGAGCAAACATGCTAATAAAGGGCATTTCCGATTTGCGGACCCCGATGAATTCGGCGCGGGTCGCCATTTCTGCCGGTATCAAAGCATCAATCCGGATTTCGGTGGTCATAATATCTCTTCTCCTGATCGGATAAATAATTTATCATGTTAAAGTTACTAGATTTTTCACGTTTAAGCAATTGATAAAAGTCACCTTTGCTTTATGAACTGATCACCAGTCTCCACAAGATCCAGATAAAAAAGCCTACCGCGCCAGCTAACAAGATTGCTGCACCCCCAAAAATACCGGCCAGAAATAACTGAATTCCGCCAATTAGAAAAGCAGTGAACAAGATACTCAGGATCAGGCTGCGGATCGATTGCTCGAGCCTGTTAACCTGGTACGAAACGTCTGGATTGCGCATCTCGATTTCGCCGCGTTCCAGTTTTGCCAGCACGGCATCTAGCTTCAACGGTACGCTGAGCCAGCCGCGAGCGATGGTTTCGACCTGGCTAAACCAGTCTCGGCGGTTGCTGCGCGCTTCCTCAGCGACTAGTTTTTGGGCGAAGGGGACCAGGTGCTCGAACACGTTGAATTTGGGATCCAATCCGGTGCAGATGCCCGAAAGAATATTGACACAGCGCACCAGGAAAATCAAATCTTGGGGTACCTGGAAGGGTAGATCGAAAACCAGTTGGCGGAATTCATCCAAGAATTGTTGGAAATCAACCGTCGTCAGCCTGGTCAGCTCTGACATGTTCATTCCCCAGTAGCGTTCAAAGATTCGCGATTGTGCGCGTTCCAGCATAACCAGGTCAGCATCAGGAAGTAGGATTCCCATCTGCCCATATGCATTAACCACCTTTTGCGAATCCCGCGTCCCGACCCCAATCAGCAATTCCCGCAGCCCCTGTAATAAGCGCTCGGGTACGTGACCGACCATCCCAAAATCAACAAAGGTCACCTGCCAGGTTATCCCAGGCGGTTCTATTGGGCCCACTGTTGGTGAAGGCTGGCTGGAAACAGAGGCCGGCAAGGTTGGGGAAAGAGGAAAAGGTTCTACAAATAAATTACCGGGGTGTGGGTCAGCGTGGAAGAACCCGTCCTTGAAAATCTGTTGGAGATAGGTATCTAGCAATACCGAGGCCACCTGGGAGCGGTTGATCTGCGCTTGGGTGATTGAGTTGTAATCCGTGATTTTGATGGCATAGACATTTTCGAGGGTTAAGATGCGCACAGTCGTATGGGTCCAGTAAACTTTTGGCACTCGAACGCGTGGATCGGTAGAAAAATTCTCGGCAAATATCTCGGCGTTGCGACCTTCAGCAAGATAGTCAATTTCTTGGTACAGAATTCTTGAAAACTCATTGAGCAGGGCTGGCACGTTTGCCCTACGCCGGATTGGCCGGTAGCGTTGGACCCATCGTCCAACGGTGTTCAAAGCGCTGAGATCAATTTTGATCAGGTTCTCAATATCTGGACGTTGGATTTTCACCACTACCTGGATTGGAGTCTGTGATGCTTCGGGTCGGGCATCGCCCGGTCTGGTTAGGTGTTTAGGATGCAGGGTCGCACGATGGACTTGTCCAAGCGAGGCTGCTGCCAGGGGTTGCGGATCAAAACTCAGGTAAAGCTGTTCCAGCGATCGTCCAAATTCGTGTTCGATTACCCGAATGAGCCCTTCGACTGGGACAGCCGGCACCTCATCTTGCAAACCGGCCAGCTCATCGGTCACCACAGCTGGGAGAATATCCACCCGCGTGGACAAGAATTGCCCGACTTTGATCATTACACCGCCCATGGCGACCGCCAGCCGGCGAAATCGAATGGCATACTTCTGCACCCGGGCTGATCTACCTCGGGCGCTCAATCGACCCAGGCCCAAGCGGGGGAGAATTAAATCCCAGAAGATTAAACTGGCGATGACCCGCCCAAAGAACCAGGTGATGCGGCGATATCGGGAGCGATACATTAAAATTCATTATACACCAACCAATTCCAGCACAGTTTTCCGGTTATACTTCAGTTTATCGATGGCTCAGAACTTACGCTTTCCAGATGCCTATCTCCAATTCAATGAACCGGTCACAAGATTTGATTGTGGTGAGTTTTGCGCACCCTACAACGAATTTGGGGTGCCATTCTGTTGCGATACTCGCCATGCAGTGCCAACAGCATATTCTGAAGAATGGGCTTTTTTGCAGGCCAACACCGATCTGTGGCATATCTATCAGCCGAAAGATGCTCGCTGTGCAGCTTCCCTACAGCGCCAGCTTCCTGAAAACCAGGTTCTAATCGAATGCTTGGGTCATCAGTTCTGCCAGCGGAATTACCGATCTTTCGTTTGCCGCTCATTTCCATTCTTTCCTTATATCTCCCGCCAGGGTGATTTCTTAGGATTGTCGGTCTATTGGGAATACGAGGACCGTTGTTGGGTAATAAGCCACTTATCCCGAGTGCAAGAGCCCTATCGAAGTCAGGCGATTGCCAGCTATGATGAATTATTCCGGATCTACCCAGCAGAACTGGAAAGCTTTCGGCGCTTCTCAGGGTTGATGCGCCAGGTTTTCGGCCGCCGTCATCGGGCAATCCCGCTGCTGCACCGCAATGGGCAAGCCTATAAGGTAACTCCCCGCAATGGGCGGTTGCGCCGGGTATCGGCAGACCAGCTCCCGCTCTTTGGTCCGTTTAAAGTAGCCGCCAGCCTGCCCTTTCCTGGCGAGTTCGGATAATCAGAGGTTTTATTGTATAATCGCTATTTGTCCCTCTGGGGTAAATCGCGCGCCTGCGTCCCAATAGGGTTAAGTAAAATATAGTCACGATCAATTCATGAGCAGCCTAGCCGCATCGAGCGAGTTCAGCTTACCACTTAAAAAATCATCCGACCAGCGCAGCCCCTTGCGCTGGATTTTGTCGCATGCCCTCCGCCATTGGTATTTGGTGCTAACTATGCTGGTTGGCGCTTTGGGAAACGCCGGTTTAGCCGCCTTGGTGCCAGTCTATATCGGGCAAGCCTTCAATGCCATCAACCAGCCTGTTCCAAATACTGCTGCGCTCTTGCCAATTGCCTTAATTATCGGGGGAACCCAGATCCTGCGCGGTGTGCTCCAGTTTGGCCGGAACTTCAGCGCCGAATTAATTGGCCAGCGCATGGAGCGCGATACCCGCGAAGAGCTGTATGTCAGCTTGTTGGGAAAAAGCATGACTTTTCATAGCTTGCAGCCAGTAGGCGACACGATGGCCCGGGCGACCAATGATGTGCGCGAGATCAATTTCTTGTTCAGCCCCGGGCTGAACCTGGTGATTGGCTCGGCCACTTTCATGGTTATGCCGCTCGTGATCGCCCCACGCTACCATCCATCCTTGATCATTGTTCCTGCCATTTTTATTATTGGCTATTTTCTGGCACTCTGGCAATATCTACACGAGCTTAACCCGATTACGAGCGCAGTTCGCCAATCCTTTGGCCAGTTGAACACTCGTCTGGCCGAGGCGATTGACGGGATTGAAACGGTCAAAGGTATGGCTCAGGAGCGGCGCGAGGTTGAGCGTTTCCAGACCAATGCCCGGCGCTTCAGAGACGCTTATGTACGCCAGGGAGACGTTGAGGCGCGTTTCATCCCCCTGCTGTTACTTGGTCTGGCGGAAGCAGCTGCGTTATTCCAGTCCCTGGTCCTGTTCCAACGAGGTCTGCTTGATGTCGGCCAGGTCGTGGCATTCTTTGGATTAATCCAACTGTTTGGTTTTCCGACTTTCACTTCCCTTTTTGCTTATTCTCAGGTCTCCTTGGGTCTTTCCAGCGCCCGGCGCATCCTGGATTTGATTAACCGAGAAAATAACCTGGATCAAAACGCCACTGGTTATAAAGGTCCTCTGCGGGGAGAGATCGAGTTTCGGAATGTAACCTTTGCCTATGATAACAATCCTGAGCCGGTGCTGGAAAATATTTCTTTCCGAGTCAAGCCGGGCCAAACGGTAGCAATTGTTGGCCAAACCGGTTCAGGGAAAACGACTCTGGTTAAACTGGTCAACCGGACTTATGATGTGACCTCGGGTCAGGTTTTGGTTGATGGAGTCGATGTGCGCGATTGGAACCTGGAGGCCTTGCGGCGCGGCACATCGATCATTGAGCAGGATATCTTCTTGTTCTCTCGCAAGATTGCTGACAACATCGCCTTTGGTGATCCAAAAGCTGAAATGCCCGCCATCGAACAGGCTGCCCTGGCCGCTCAAGCAGACGAATTCATCCGATCATTCCAGGACAACTATGATACGGTTATTGGTGAACGTGGGGTGACCCTTTCTGGCGGTCAACGCCAACGCTTGGCCCTGGCGCGTGCCTTCTTGACTGACCCGAAGGTGCTGGTCCTGGATGACTCCACCAGCGCAATTGACAGTGCCACGGAAGACCTCATTCAACGTGCAATATACGCTGCCGCGCGTGGGAGGACCACTCTCATCATCACCCATCGCCTCTCGCAGATCCGCTGGGCAGACCTGATCCTGGTTCTACGCCAGGGTCGTCTGGCAGCGGTGGGGACTCATGAAGAGTTGTTGCAATCCTCCGAAGCATACCGGCGGATTTTCAGCACATAGGTAGACTGGATAGACTGGATCTAGGAGAATGGGTTTTTTCAGCGGTTTAGACACAGAAGGATATGATCGCCAGTACACGGATCGTGAACTGGTGCGCCGTATCACTCAATATTTCCGCCCTTATACTCGTCAATTGCTCGGGATTGTTACCTATCTGCTGCTAATCGCTCTGGCAGGTTCAGCCACCCCGATCCTGGTCAGCCGTGCTGTTACCGGGTTTGGGGTCGAAATCACCGCCTCGCGAATCACCTGGATCAGTGGCTTAATTTTCTTGATTGGCATTTCTACCTGGACTTCGAACCTGTTCCGGCGCCGGATGACCGTTCGAGTGGTCGGCGATAGCGTCCTGAAGCTTCGTAGCGATGCCTTTGCTGCCGCTGCAGACCATGACCTCTCTTTCTATGATGAATTTTCCTCGGGCAAGGTGGTTTCGCGCATCACCTCAGATACCCAGGAATTTGGCCAGATGGTGGTGCTGGTTACCGACCTGCTTTCCCAAATCATCCAGGCGCTAATCCTGGGTGGCGTGCTCATTTCGATTGACTGGAAATTATCCCTGGCGTTGTTTGCTTCATTACCGCTTACCTTCCTCGGAGCGGTCAGCTTTCGCCGGCTGGCTCGTAAAGTAACCCGCTCCGGCATGCGCGCGATGGCCAATGTCAATGCAACCATCAAAGAGACAGTCAGCGGGAT
>CAZAGA010000034.1:0-11273 GCA_964484335.1 uncultured Anaerolineaceae bacterium | reverse complement strand
GCATGCGCGCGATGGCCAATGTCAATGCAACCATCAAAGAGACAGTCAGCGGGATCGCGGTAGCTAAGAACTTTCGCCAGGAAGCATCGGTCTATCGGGATTTCGATGGCGCTAACCGCCAGTCCTACCAGGTGAACGTCCGGCGTGGTCTGGTTCTCTCGATGGTTTTTCCTACCTTGAATGCCTTGAGTGGGGTTGCCACCGCTTTCCTGGTGTACCTGGGTGGGTTGAGCGTGGTCGGCGGCGCGATTATCATCGGATCCTGGTTCCTGTTCTTACAAAGTTTGGATCGCTTCTATTTTCCGGTTCTGAATCTTTCAGCTTTCTGGGCCCAGGTACAGGCTGGTCTCTCCGCGGCAGAGCGGGTTTTTGCCCTGGTGGATGCTGAGCCGAAAGTCCGGCAAATCGATGATCGCCTCGCCCCGGGCCTGAAAGGTGACATTCTTTTTGATCAGGTTTCCTTTCGCTATTCCGAAAACGAACCTGTCCTGGATCATTTCGATTTGCATATTCGTCCAGGAGAAACGGTGGCGTTGGTGGGGCACACAGGCGCCGGAAAATCGTCGATTGGTAAGTTGATTGCCCGTTTCTACGAGTTTCAGGCTGGCGCCATCCGGGTGGATGGCCAGGATATCCGTACGTTCAACCTGGAATCCTACCGCTCGCAATTAGGGATCGTCTCTCAAATACCTTTCCTATTTTCTGGAACGATCGCCGAAAACATTTGCTATGCCTGCCCGAGCGATGCCACCAAAGCCGAGATCACCGAGTTGGCGCGCCAGATTGGGGATGGCGAGTGGTTGGAAAGTTTGCCGAATGGATTGCAGACTGAGGTAGGCGAACGTGGCGCCCGCCTTTCAATGGGCCAGCGCCAATTGGTTTCTCTGATGCGCGTCTTGGTCCAAAAACCAGCCATATTTATCCTGGATGAAGCTACCGCCAGTATTGATCCGTTTACGGAATGGCAAATTCAACAGGCATTAAATATGATCCTGCGCCATACCACCAGTATCCTGATTGCCCACCGCTTGTCCACTGTCAAAGCTGCCGACCGGATCATTGTTTTAGAAAAGGGTAAAATTATAGAAGAAGGTTCGCATGATGCCTTGTTGTCTAATGGCGGTCACTACGCCTCACTCTATAATACCTACTTCCGCCACCAGAGCCTGGCATATATTGAGCAATCCCGTGCGATGGCGGAAGGCGACTAGCAGGTAGGCAGGGTCGAAATGATATTCGAGGGCTTTGTCCGTCCTGGTTTCCCTGATTTTTCTGACTTACCCTGGTCGGTGTCATTGGGGGATTGGGCTAACCGTTGCCAGCGATTGGAGAACCTGCCGCGTGGTTTGTCACGACATCCGGTAGTTTTTGTCAATTACGCCGGGGTTGTGTTTGCAATCAAAGAGCTGCCGCATGGCCTGGCGGAAAAAGAATTCCGCTTGTTAGAAACAATGGAGCAAAGTCGCCTGCCGGTGGTATCCCCGGTTGGCTATTTCCAGCCGGCCGGCCCCGGCCACCCCCACGGTGCTTTAATCACCCGCTATCTGGATCGTAGCCTACCCTACCGCTCGTTGTTTATGAGCAGCAGCCTGATGCATTACCGCCAGCATCTGCTAGATGCCATCGCTGGTTTATTGGTCCAGCTTCACCTGGCAGGCGTCTATTGGGGAGATTGCTCACTTTCGAATACGCTTTTCCGTCGCGACGCTGGAGCATTGCAAGCTTACCTGGTGGATGCAGAGACGGCCGCGGTCTTTGTGAACTTGCCGGCGACCGATCGCTTCGAAGATCTGCTAATTATGGAAGAAAACATTGATGGCGACCTGCTCGATCTGCGAGCCTTGAATTTGTTAGCCGATAGCGTGCCTATTTCCGAGACTGGGGCGTACATTAAACTCCGCTATCAAAACTTATGGGAAGAAATTACCCGCGAGGACATCATCAGCGCAGGGGAGCGCTACCGCATCCAGGAACGAATTCGGGCCTTGAATGAGCTGGGATTTTCGGTGGGGGATGTCGAGTTGGCCGAGACTGAGAATGGCGAGCAACTCCGCCTGCGGGTGGTTGTCTCGGATCGTAATTTTCACCATGACCAGCTTCAAACCCTGACTGGTATTGATGCTCAGGAGCGTCAGGCCCAAAAGATGATGAACGAAATCCAGGAATTAAAGGCGACCTTATCCAATCAATATAATCGCAGCACACCCCTCAGTGCAGCGGCCTACCACTGGTTGGAGAATGTCTATGGCCCTGTTGTCGCGCGTCTGCGCCAAGCATCAGATCAAGAGCAAGATTTCTTCGAGCAATACTGCCAGGTATTGGAGCATAAGTGGTATCTTTCTGAGCGAGCCAGGCAGGATGTTGGTCATGGCGCAGCAACAGAGGATTACCTAAAATATATTGTTCCTCAGAGCAGTCCATAAAAGGAGTCAAGCGATGGAATTTTCTGAATTAATCCAACAGCGTAAATCTGTGCGGAGTTTCCAGGATCGTCCCATTTCCCCTGAGATCCTGGATCAGATTCTGAAAGCAGCCAACCTTGCCCCGTCGGCAGGTAACCTGCAAGCTTTTGAAATCTTTGTTGCGACCAGCCCTGCCAAGAAAGCTCAGCTTACCCAGGCAGCCCTGGACCAGGAATTTATTCAAGAAGCACCTGTGGTGCTGGTTTTCTGCACCAACTCGTCTCGGTCCGAGTGGAAATATAAACAACGGGCGGTGAACCTGTACGCGGTCCAGGATGCCACGATTGCTTGCACCTACGCAATGCTGGCCGCGACTAACCTGGGCCTCGGTTGCGTTTGGGTAGGCGCTTTTAATGATGAGATGGTTGCCGAAGCTCTCGGGGACCCGCCCGGGCAACGACCGGTTGCCATGCTGCCGGTGGGATACCCGGCCCGGAATCCCAATCCACGACCGCGCCGGCCGTTGGAGGATCTTGTCCATACTATAGAGGATTAAGGCAGTCGATTGGAAACAAAAACCCTTCAGACCCTGGAATTTCCAAAAATCCTGGAGCGATTGGCAGGCTACTGTGCTTTTGAAGCTTCGGCGGAAAAAGCACGCAACATCCAACCCAGTGCTGATTTGTTTGAGGTGCGCCGCTTGCAGGCTGAAACTCGGGAAGCGGTCAGCCTGATGGTTAAAAATTCCGACTTGACCATCGGCGGTGCACGGGATGTGCGCCCCGCGGTGGACCTGGCCAATCATGGCGGCGTGCTGGCCCCTCAGGATCTATTGGATATTAAGTACACTTTGATTTCTGCGCGCACATTAGCCCGGACGTTTGAGCGTATGGGGACAAGTTTCCCAAACCTGGCCGGGATTATTGCCCAGCTTCCTCCACCTCTGGGTATTATCGACGCCATCACCCGTGCAATCTCCGATCGCGGCGATATACTGGACTCAGCTTCTGCAAAGCTGGCAAGCATTCGCCATGATTTACGAATTTCTCATGACCGTTTGTTGACCAGAATGCAGCGCATGGTCGCAGATCCGAAGAACGCGCCGTATTTGCAGGAGGCCTTGATCACTCAGCGCGATGGCCGTTATGTGCTCCCCCTGCGTGCTGAGTTCAAAGGCCGGATTCGCTCGATCGTACATGATCAATCTTCTTCTGGTGCGACCTTATTTGTTGAACCGCTGGCGGTGGTGGAATTAAACAACCAGTATCGCGAGCTGCTCCTCGCAGAGCGAGATGAAGAGCGGCGGATCCTGTGGGAACTATCTCAGCAGGTCGCTGGCAACGGTTTCGCGATCCTGCATACGGTCGAAGTGATTGCAGAGCTAGACCTGGCCCTGGCACGCGGGAAGTATGCCGAAGACTTGCGTGCTTCCGAGCCCAGCCTTCACGCGATTGATCCGAAGGGGACGCGCCATCCGGGGACTATCATCCGCCTTTACCAGGCGCGCCATCCCTTGCTGGATCCGCTGACGGTGGTGCCCATTGATGTTGACCTGGACGCTCAAACTTATGCCCTGGTGATTACCGGGCCAAACACGGGCGGCAAAACGGTTAGCTTGAAGACAATCGGCTTGCTGGCCCTGATGGCCCAGTCCGGCCTGCATATCCCGGTCCAATCCGGTTCTGAAATCAGTCTGTTTGAAAATATTTATGCTGATATTGGCGATGAGCAGTCGATTGAACAGTCGCTTTCCACCTTCTCGGGTCACATCACGAATATTATTCATATTCTTGAGAAGGCCGACCGCCGATCGCTGGTCATCCTGGACGAGCTGGGCGCTGGTACTGACCCTACTGAAGGTGCAGCGCTGGCGCGCAGTATCCTGCAATATGTCCTGGAGCGCGGTTTGACGGTCTTGGTAACCACTCATCACCCTGAGCTTAAGGCCTTCGCGCATGCCACCCCGGGTGTGGTCAACGCGAGTGTGGAATTTGACCTCGAAACACTGCGTCCGACCTATCACCTGACAATCGGCCTGCCAGGGCGCTCTAATGCCTTGGCGATCGCCCAGCGGCTTGGCCTGCCGGAAGAGATTATCCGGGATGCCCGTTCCGAGTTGAGCCCGGATGATATTCGCGCTGAAGACTTGTTAAATGAAATTCATCACCAACGGGATTTGACTCGCCAGGCGCGCGCGGCGGCGGAAAAGGCTTATCAAGAGGCGGAACGGATGCGCTCAGATTTGGTCAGCCGCTTGGATCGGCTTGAGGAAGAGCGCCGGACGGTGCTCGAGAAAGCTCGCCGGGAATCCGAAGCCCTCGTCAACCAACTGCAGTCGGAAATCGCTGAAGTCCGCCGCGCCCTGGCGCGCGCTCGCCAGCCTGCCGAGGCCCTTCAGGCAATTGAAGAAAAAGTTGAAGCGCTCGAAGAAATTGTGGAAACACCGGTGGAGCGTGAGTTGCCAGAGGTGGGCGTGCCCCAACGGCGGGCGATTCGCCTGGGTGATAAAGTTCGCCTACGCACCCTGGGTTCGCAAGGTGTGGTTACCGCGCTCAGCCAGGACGAAGCCGAGGTTCAACTGGGTGTGCTACGGGTGCGCGCCCGCCTGGCCGAGCTCGAGTTGGCCAGCGGCGGCATTCCTCGCCGTAGTGATGAGACCAGTCCGGTGAGTGAGGCAGCGCCCAGGTCAACCCGCCGTCTGGCGGAGAATTCAAAAGAATCTGGGACATCAGGTCAGGTTGGCAGCAGCCTACCCGTCTCCCCCGGGATTGAGCTGGATTTACGCGGCAGGCGGGCGGATGAGGCGCTCGAGGCCTTGGATCGCTACCTTGACTCGGCGTTTGTCGCTGGCCTGCCCTTCGTCCGCATTATTCATGGGAAAGGCACTGGTCGCCTGCGCGAAGTCATCCGCCAGGCTTTGGGGGAGCATGCCTACGTGAAATCGTTCGAGTCAGGCGGAGAAAAAGAAGGCGGAGATGGGGTGACGGTTGCGAAAATGGCGGTTTAGCGTAGGTTCTCCAAGGGGTTTAGTTTAACCCCGCTGTAGCTCAGCTCAAAGTGCAGGTGTGACCCAGCCGAATTGCCTGTGTTTCCCACTGCGCCAATCGTGCTGCCCTGGAAAACGCTCTGCCCACAGCCGACATTAATCGCGCTAAGATGAGCATAGGCGGTCTGGTAGCCGTTACCGTGGTCGATCACCACCAGGTATCCGTAACCGAAATTTGACCAACCTGAATACACCACCACGCCACTGTCTGAGGCAAAGACTGCGTTACCCGTGGCTCCGGCAATGTCGATCGCTGGGTGAATTCCTGAGTAATTATAACCGGAGATTGAGCGCACCACCGTTGGCCAGATAAATGTCCCGGTGCCTACCGCACCTTCATACGTCGCCCCACAACTTCCATCGCCATAATAGGATGCCGCCGCAGCATTTGAGCGGGTGATCGCCGGTGGCCCCCAATCTTTAATTGCCCGCTTGCCTTCCGGGACGACAACCCATTGTCCTGGCTGCAGGCCAGAATTAGGCCCATCCAGCGCGGTCAGGTCGGCATGATTGCCTGGATACTCCAAAATAGATTCTGGATCAACACCAAAGAAAGATGCCACCGCTCCCAGGTTATCATTGGGGTTCCATTGATAGTAAGTCCCGTCGATGGGTAGGATATTTAAGACCTGGTCTGGCTTGAGCAGGTGCGGGTTATCCTGTAAGGTTTCGAAGTTCCCCCACAAAATTGTTTCCGGTTTCAATCCAAAGGCATCTGCAATAGCAAAAAGCGTGTCGTCGCGTTGGACGGTATAGGTAATCACATCCTGGCGCGGGCGTTCCGGGATGATCGTTCGGACATCGGTATGCCGCAGGATGCCTTCATCATCCAAATAAGGCGATGATTTTGCCAAAGGCGCTAAAGCTACTTGCAAGTTTGCCCGGGTCGGTTGGGCAGTGGGTTGCTCGCTCAACGCCGGGAGGGAAGGCGCTGGGCTGACTGCCTTAGCGCTGGGTTGGAGGAAACGCTGCCAGACGAGCCAGGCCAGGATTACCAGCACCCCGACCATCAATAGATTCGCCGCTACCGGCAGCGCGTTTTTTCTTTTCTGCTTGGGAGGCGCAGAAGGAATATTTTCAGGATTGGCTTGTTTTTCCATAAATCAACTTTTTCACTAGCTACCGGTCATATTTACAAATTACCTGGCCCGGAGAGTGATTATAACAAAGAACACGTTCGCATTCCACTCAATACCGGGATTGAAAATTGCTGGTTTCCGGAAGAACTGGTGCTACAATTGGAATAGCTTATGTCAGGATCCTTTGCTGGTCAAACGGTTATCATGAAAAGAGCTTCTACCATTTTTATGTTGTCAGGGTTACTGCTGGGGTTGGTGTTTACAGGCTGCCAACGGGTTTTTCCAACCCCCGTTCAGGAAGCCAGCCCGTCGCCAGCTGAACAAGCCCTGGCGCCGTCCCCTTCGCCGACCTTAACCCTCACACCCACGCTTATCCCAACGCCCACTCAAACCCCAACGCCTACCCCGACGCCAACGCCCACTTTGCTCGTCTTGCCGGGGACGCCTTTGCCTGCTGCTTTAGCGCCGATCGGCGCTGCCAATGCCAGCCAGGTCTCAGCATTGGCGGCTTGGCAGGTGACAGCCGTCAATGACTTGGCTTGGACTTCCGATAGCAGCCTGCTGGCGGTTGCAACGGGTAAACAGATTGAATTGTTTGATGTGTATTCGCGCAGCTTGCTCCGTTCGTTATACCCGGCTTCTCCAGATGTGGTCAGCATTGCTTTCAGCTCAGATTATTTTGGCACCTGGTTGGCGGCTGGCAGCCGCTGGGGTTCGGAAACAGATGGGTATAACAGCGCTTTGGAGTTATGGCGGGGCCCGGACTGGCAACCACGCGGGTTATTATCCGCCTCGGCTCGTGGCCTGACTGAAATATCCTTTTCTCCCACTGGGAAGCTGCTTGCTGCCGTATACTCCAGCCCTGTAGAACGCGAAAACTTAATCGAATTATTGGACACCACCCGCTGGACCATTAGCTCCACCTTGCAGGCCGGTTCGGTTTTACAGGTCTCATTTTCCCCGGATTCAGCCTTCCTGGCTACCAGTCCTGACCGCTATTCGGTGAAAATCTGGGATATCAACCGGAGAACGCTGGCATATAAGTTCTCGACCAGTTTTAGTGAAGCGGTCAACGCTCTGGCATATTCTCCGGATGGCGCACTCTTGGCGACAAGCAGTTACGCTGGGTTGGTCAGCCTGTGGGATACCAAAACTGGTTTGCTAGTCCGTTCGATCCAGGCGGATGCTGCAGTGGAAAGCCTGGCCTTCAGCCCGGATGGGCGAGTCCTGGCTACCGGAAGCGGTTTTGAGGATAACCTGGTTCGTCTTTGGTTGGTAGATAGCGGCGAGCTAGTGCGTGAATTGGAAGGTCACACCCAGGGGGTTAATCAGTTATTATTTTCGCCCGATGGCCAGTGGTTGGTTTCTGGCTCGTATGCCGGAGAGTTGTTCTTGTGGGGTATTCGCCCGTGAGCGTAGCCCGGATTCGCTACCCACTTTTCTCCATCCTGCTTGTCTTCTACCTGGCGTTTAGCGTCCAACCAGTACGATCTTCTTTAGATCGCAATTGGCAGGTTGCCAGCCGCGGGGTTGTCCAGTTTGAACCGTGGGAGTTGGTAACCGCCCTGGCCTGGTCGCCGGATGGTGAGCGACTGGCGGTCGCAGCTGGAAATTCCATTTTTCTAGTAGATCCAACCAGCCGGCAGCGCTTGCTATGGAGTGAAATCGGCGCCTTGACTACCGACCTGGCGTTCAGTCCTCAAGGAGACCAGTTGGCGGCGGGTAGCCGGGATGGATTTTTGCGTATTTGGAACCTGGATCCTCAAAACGTTACCTTGGCTGGCAAACTTAACTCGCCTGATCCGCTTTGGTCTGCCCTGGCCCATCGTAAGGGTCTGAACAGCCTGGATTACAGCCCAGATGGATCGTTGTTGGTGTCAGGTGGTAATGATGGGATGGCGCGTATTTGGGACTCGGCGGATGGTTCACCCGTTGCTTCAGTCATTGGTGGCGCCTATGCAGTTTCGGGAGTGGAATTCATGCCGGATGGAAAGCTCCTGGCAGTCGCCAATAGCAACCTGGTCCGCTTGCGCGAGATCGAATCCATGCGCATCCAGGGTAGTTTTCGCGCTGAATCCTCCCTGGCTTCGCTGGATGTCTCTCCCCAGGGTAACCTGTTGGTCGTCAGTGATAGCAACAATCAGGTTCTGGTTTGGAATCCCGCCCAGGCTTTTCGCACCGGGAGCCCCAACTATCCGGAGCCGTTGGTATTGTTCGGTCATGCTGGCCGCAAAGACAGTACCCAAGCTTTGGTTTGGAAAGCGCTGTTCAGCCCGGATGGCTCAGGTCTGGCTTCCGCCGGTGGAGACGCTACCGTACGACTATGGGATCCTAAAACCGGCCGCCTGCTGGCTACGCTTACTGGTCATCGTAAGGCAGTCACCAGCCTGGCCTACAGTCCCGATGGGTTTATTCTGGCTTCTGGTAGCCTGGATGGCAGCGTCCGGTTCTGGGAAATTAACCCAACTCCCGATTCTGATTAGCCGTTAATCCAACCGGCCTGGGCGCCCTGGCTGGCCTGGCACAGATAGACTTGGGCCTGGCGGCCAGTGGCATCTTCGTATCCCTGCTGCAGGGCAGCGATGAACGCCTCTGCTTGCTCGCTTTGCACCAGGTTGACCGTACAGCCGCCAAAACCAGCTCCGGTCAAACGTGCTCCCCAGCAGCCGGGCAGGTGACGCGCCAGGTTGACCAGGCTGTCTAGTTCAGAGGTGCTAACTTCGAATAGATCGCGCAAGCTGGCATGTCCTGCATACATCAATGCGCCAAAAGCCCGCGGGTCATTTCTATGCAGCGCAGTCACCGCCGATTCCACCCGGGCGATTTCTTTTACCACATGTTCAGCGCGTTTGCTGACTAAAGGAGGCAGGTAAGGTCCGTAAGCAGCAAATTCTGTGGTTTTCACATCCCGCAAGGACTGAATTTCTGGCATGTACTGGCGTAGCAATTCGACCGCCTGTTCGCAGGTCGTTCGCCGGTCGTTATATGCGGAAGTGACCAGGGACCGTCGTACGCCCGAATCCGCAATCACCACGACGGTTTCAATCGGCAACGGCACTGGTTGCCAATCCAGGCTGCGTGTATCGAAGTACAGCGCATTACCCTTAACACCGCAAGCACAGGCAAATTGATCCATTAATCCGCAAGCTACACCGGCATACTCATTTTCGGCCCGTTGGCAGACACGTGCCAGGGAAAGCCGGTCTAGCTCCCAACCGCCGGCTGTCTGCCACAGTGCCCCAAAGCCCACTTCCACCGCCGCAGAGGAGCTAAGCCCGGCGCCAATCGGGACGTTTGAGGAATAGATTGCATTCAAACCATGGATTGAAAATCCGGCTTCTTGTAAAGCCCAGGCTACCCCGGCAGGGTAGAGCGCCCACCCGGGCAGTGGTTGGCCTTCCAGGTCGATTTTTGGGTCTAGCTGATCGAGATGAAATCGCACTGATTGCTGAATGTCCATTGCAACCAGGTTAACGATTCGGTCCGGGTTGGGGCAAGCCAGCCAATCTACCTGCCGGTCAATTGCCGCTGGTAAAACAGGTCCAGCATTGTAATCGACATGTTCCCCAAGCAGGTTGACCCTACCGGGTGATCTGGCCCATAGTTTCGGCTGGGCATGAAAATGGTCATTGAAGGCGGTTTGGAGTGAACTTTGCATCCTAAACTCCTCGTTGGGTTAGAAGGATCCCGATCACACTGAGTAAACTGATTAAGGCGATTAGGAAAAGGACATACCCAGCCAATCGTCCCAGGATTTCGCCTTCCCGGCCGGCCAGGCGAGTGGTGCTGGCGCCCACGATAATTTTCGCCGGTGCTGCCAGGGAGCCCAGCGACCCACCGGCCGTCTGCGCCGCCAGGATCACGGCCAGCCTGAAACCGAGTAGCTCCCCAGTCTGGCGCTGCAATGCTCCAAAAACTACGTTAGAGTTGGTATTGCTGCCAGTCATGAACGCCCCCAAGGCGCCAATCCAGGGTGAAACTAGCGGGAAGAGCGTGCCTAACACACCGGCCATGCCGCGTGCGATCACTTCCGTCATCCCGGCCTGTTCCATGATCACTGCCATGCTTACCATCGCCAGGATACTGAATGAAGGTGAGAGCACTCGCCGGATCGTGCCGTCGATAATTCGTTGGGTTGCGCCAGGCCGGTACTGTTTTAAAGAATGGAAGATTAAGTAGGACAAGATCGATGCATAGATCAACAGCGCCCCGGTATGGCCGTATACGCTGATTGGTCGGCTTTCCATCGCCGGGGTGGTAAAGCCCAGGCTGGTCGTGGTCTCAGGAAAAGGAACCTGGAGGATAACCTGGTTAAGCGCTTGTTTGATAAATGGAACAAATTGCGCGCTCAGAATAATTAGGATCACCAGGAAATAGCCAGAAAATGCCATCAGCAGGCTTCTGGTGTCGATTTTTGTGGGCTGGTTTTTCTCGCGCTGAAACCAGAAAGCAATCGGCAGGCTGATTAGGAGGCCGGTCATCGCTGCGCCGAGCGCAGCAATATTCCATGGCCCGGCAGTTGCGATCACGTACTGGGTAGCGCTCATCGCCATTCCGATCACCAGGCAAGGAATGGCCAAGCGCCAGATTGCTGGCCAGCCTCCGGCCAAGTGGAGCAAGATCGGTCCGGTTGTCAGGCAGATTGCGCCCATGAAGAGCGCAGCAGTAGCGGCAAGTTGCTCGGCTGTAAGTCCGCTGGCGTTAATTAAGGCCTGGAAGGAAGAGCCCAACGAGCCAAAGGTGACC
>CAZAGA010000033.1:9707-16865 GCA_964484335.1 uncultured Anaerolineaceae bacterium | reverse complement strand
GCTTCGTTTATTTTTCTTTTTGAGATTTTACAACCCCGGCTGGCGAACATGTCATCCACTCCTGGAATATTGCCTAATACTATAAAGTCCTGGAGGTTCTTTAGGAAAACAACAGGAAGCCAGGCAGTTGCAAGCCTGGATAAACTTGCAACTGCCTGATAAACTCAAGTTACTTATTAAGAACCGCTTCACAGGCTGTCTGTGCAGCGGCTGCAGCATCTGCGCCAGTCACACCGCCAAACATCACACTCTGAAGCATATCCCCAACAAGATCCGTAATCTCAGCCGAGAAGCTGGGCTCAGGCACAGCCGTATTGTAGAAGTCGGTGAAATTCTTCCGCAGGCCAAGCTCATATACTGATTTGTTTGCATCAACTATCGAGAATCGGGCAGGGTAAGCAAACTTGGCTTCTGTCGCCCATTTGCTAGCCAGGGTAATGTCTTCAGTATCGCCAAACATCCAGAAGATAAATTCGGCGGCTTTATCAATGTGCTGGGATTGGGAGTTGATAGCCAGTTTTTGCCCGCCGGCAACGGTGACGGACGATTTTCCGGACGGAGCTGGGAGTGGGACGACGTCAATGTTTACACCGCCATAGGTGGTTTCAGTTGAGTTGATCATATACGTACCGCCAACTTGCATTGCTCCAAGCCCGGTGCCTACATTGCCAATATCCCAAGGCCCGATCTGTAGAGATGATGGAGCAAGACCTTCTTTGAAGAAGGATCCCCAAAAGTCCAGAGCAGTGACCATTTCAGGGGTGTTAATGACACAAGCCGAGCGATCTGAACTAAGAATATCCGCTCCATTCATCCACATAAAAGGCCACCAGTTGAACAAAGTGTACCCGGATTTTTCTACAGGTAGTACCAAGCCATAGACTTCGTCTGTGGTTAGAACTTTCGCGGCGGCATACAACTCATCCCAGGTCTGGGGAGGTGTTATACCAGCGGCATTCAGCATGTCTGCGTTGTAGTATAGTCCGAGCGTTTCCATTTCAAATGGAAGGGCGAAGACTTTACCTTGGTAGGATGCTGCTTCCAAAGCAGCCGGTTGCATATCAGCCTTTAGCGCATCCGAATAGAAAGGTGTCAGGTCAGCTAACATACCCTTCTCGGCATACTTCGTAAAGGTGGACGGCTCGACATACAATACATCAGGTGCTTCACCATTTGCATAAGCAGTGGGGATTAATGTAGTGATGTAATCTGACTGGTTTACAAAAGTAAGCTCGACCTGTGCGTCTGTATGCGTGCTATTAAATTGATCAACTGCGGCGACCAGGAAATCCTTTTCACCACCGCCATGGAAGCTCCAAAATTTGATGACAACCGGTTCAGCAGATACTGATTCCGGATTTGGTTCAACGGCGGATTCGGCCTCGGAAGCTGGCGCGGGTTCGGCCACTATATCCTCGGTTGGTGCGGTTGTGGGAGCCGTGGAGCTGGTGCAACCCGCAATGATCGTGACAACCATTACAACTAGAAGTAATAAAGCAATCTTTTTCATTTCTTTCTCCTCTTGACAGTTGGTTGACTTTATGGAACCTATCCTGATGTATCGACAGATTTGACTCATCATCTCATATAAAAACCTCCTTGCCGATCAAGCAGAAGCACGAACAACAATTTGATGCGGTATTATGACCGATTCAGGCAATTCACTCTTCTCGCCACGCAGGCGGCGAAGAAGTAATTCAACAGCGGCAAGGCCTTGAGCGCGAAGGTTACGGTCCACAGTAGTTACGGATGGGCGGATATCAGCGGTTTGGGGCATATTGTCGATACCCATAATGGCAATATCATTCGGTACTGACTTGGTGTTATCGATGGCGGCCCCAATAGCGGCGATGGCCATCACATCATTAGCAGCGAGAACAGCTGATGGTGGTGCGCCAAGTGCCAACATATATTCGATACCTTGTGAACCCGAGGCGCGCAAGTAAGTACCGGGGAAGACAAGGCGATCATCAAACACAAGCCCATGGTCGCTGAGGGCATTATAAAATCCTCGCAGACTTTCGCGACCAGAGAAAAAATGTTGTTCGCCAGTGATGAAGCCAATGTGGCGATGCCCACGTTGGATCAAAAACTGGGTAGCATCGTAACCCACACGATACTCGTCCACGCAGACATGATCCATGAGCACATCTGTAGGATGTCCAATCAGCACAACAGGTAAGTCCAGATTCTCGAATGTACTTTCGGTATCAATAATGGCTGGCTCGGCAATGATCACCCCATCAAATCGTTTCGAGCTGAAGTAGGAGCGGTAATGTGAGGCATAGATAGTTGACATACCAGCTGGGACATCCGTGTTATATACAACGGTATCGAGTCCGGCCTTTATTAGTTCATCTTGAATCGCGCGGGTAATCTCAGGGAAGACAGGATTACAAATGTCCGGGATTACGACCGCTACCAGACCCGTACGGCCCAGGCGAAGGCTGCGCGCATATGGGTTTGGCTGATAACCCAATTCTGCAGCCGCTTTGAGAACACGGTCACGAAGATCTTGGGTGACCCGATCGGCGTGATTCAGGGCATGAGAAACCGTGGTGGTAGATACTCCTGCGCGTTCTGCCACCGCTTTGATCGTGGCTGATCTCTTTGGCATAGCCTAATCCTCTGATATAAATTGTAAATCGTTTTGCAAATCGATTTATATTATAGCGAACTCCCTTCAGACTGTCAATAGGGAAAAGCCCCATTGACAGTCTGAAGAGAGCGTGCTACGATTCTTGTGTAAATCCTTTTGCAAATCGATTTTTAAGAATGAGATTTTCGGACCACTGATTCGATTTTTGATCAGATAAGAATAACTAAAACCTAATTATTCGAGGAGGCTAAAGATGGGAAATGGATGTCTGAGTGAAATTATGACAGGATTAACCCGTGTGCGAGATGTGCGAAGTGCACGATCGTCCAGTTGGGATCAAACAGGGAGAAACCAAGATGCCTGGATTGTCATGCCGGGAGAAACTCTGGTACTTGCCGACATAAAAGGTCCTGGCTGTATCACACACATTTGGATGACGCAATTCTGCAGACGGCTAATCGGGCCATCCTTGATTGACCCTAGAACAATTCGCCTGACAGCACCAGTTTTGGAGATGGAAAATGCCATTGGCGCTCAATGGGAAGTGAACGACCCGGATTACTACCGAAAAGTACTACTGAAGATGTTTTGGGATGATCAAGAACAACCCAGTGTCTTAGTCCCATTAGGCGACTTTTTCTGTATGGGTAACTCGATTGCTTGTAATTTTGCGTCCTTGCCTTTCACGGCTTCCTCACGCGCAATTGAGAGACATAAGTTTGGTGGTACAGCTGCTCTAAACTGCTATTTTCCTATGCCGTTCAATAAGCGTGCCCGGATAGAGGTCGAAAACCAGAATGATATACCTTATGGACAATATTTCTATATAGACTATGAACTATATCGAGAGCCCCTCGGGAAGGATTTAGCTTATTTTCATGCACAGTGGCGGCGTAATAATCCATGCAATGGCTGGGGTCCTGAGGTAGGCGTGAATACACCGGAGATCAACTTGGCTAAAAATCTTAATGGAAATGGGAACTACATCATCCTGGATACCGAAGGGCGAGGGCACTATGTTGGTTGCAATCTCTCAGTTACACATTTTCAGGGTACATGGTGGGGTGAAGGCGATGATATGATCTTTATCGATGGCGAAACTTGGCCTCCAAGCTTGCACGGAACAGGCAGCGAAGATTACTTTAATCAAGCCTGGGGTATGCAGCCCAATGCATACTTGATGAACGGATCCGCGCTACATGAAGGTGACCTGCCTGGTTATCAAATCAGTTATCGCTTCCACCTTGTTGATCCAGTGGTCTTCAGCCGCAGTATACGAGTGACTATGGAGCATGGTCATGCTAATCACCTTTCAGATGATTGGTCATCGACCGCGTATTGGTACCAGACTCTACCCACTAAACCATTTAGTATCCTTCCAGTTGAACAACGTATCCCGATCCACCCCACGAGCGATCGGCCAGACAGGTTGAGTCCAGATTCTAATCATCAACCAGATCTTAGCGATGAACAACGGCATATAAAAAGTAGTTTTATTAAACGATATCAGGAATATACAAAAGCACGCGACCGCCAATTTGCTGAACGCGCGGATGATGCTCAGCATTTCTCTGAAGGGAATATCGAACAGGCCAAGCGCATTCGTCAAGAATTTGACGAACGCGATTAGCCAAGATATCGAAGCTCTTTAAAGCGGGAAAGCGAAAATGGAACAACAAATCCGTGGGCATGAACAACAAACCCGCGGGTTTGTTGTTCTGTGTTATTTTTCATCGTGAATTCCGTGAACTGGACATAAGGTGATTGACGCCTGGACACATGTAAAGTTGCGCACCATTGTCTGGCGAATATAGAAAGGCGGCGAATAAAAAGGTTGAACAAACTACTCAAGAGAAGCTTGCGTTCGGCAATTTCGGTTGAACAAGTACGAGGCGTTCAAGAAGGTAATGATGGGGTTTAAGAAAGATTAACACGTTATGGAATCGCATTGTGACAATATAATGGATTTGTAGAAGTTGAGGTGATGAGGACTGAATCATAGCCAAGGCCGATCCTGTTGATAATATCAAAGTGAGCTGTAGTTAGCTAAAAACCAAATCGGCAAGCGGTATAAGCACAAAAAATATGTAGATCGATGTCCCCCACGCCAGGAACATCAACGCTCCCTTCAAGATGAATTTGTCCGAATAACTCGACCGGGATATTCGATAAAGATATCGATCGCTGGCGTAGTATTGTAGAATTTCGTTAAATGGACGATTGGCGGCGTATGCTCTATTCAACAATCGTTGTCGAATAGAAGCCGGAATATTTTTCACTTCACTCATACGATCGCTTCCAGGTAGGGCTTGATGACCCGCTCCACACGATTAATCCGAGCGTAATGGAGCAAAGTATCAATATTGAAGCCTTCACGTTTCCGGTAATCTCTCAATGCTTCCAGAGCCACATTCAAACCGATCTTATTTCGAAACTTAAAACAATCGGCGATGGTTTTCTCGATCCCGTAAATTTTCACAGATATGCCATCCAGTTCACGGTTCTCTATGCCGGCAGAATATGCCTTTTTAGACAGCCAGAAAATCCTGAGCGGTGGGTATTCAAGACGGGGTTTTTCGGCGTCGATGGGAAGAGCAATATGGACCTGACGGGGAATCTGGGTAGTCAACGCGTGGAACGACAGGGCTGAGATCAGACATACCACGCCTTTTGGGATTCTCAAAGCTACGTGGACCAGGTCAGTGTTTGAACTCAGTTCTGCGTCCACCAGCCGGAAAAGTCCTCGGCTCACGCGTTGGAGCACACCAGCATCTCGCATCGCGTATAGCGTTCGAGGAGCAATTCCTAGTCGTATAGCTTGCTGGGCACGCAGAATCCCACTATGGTCTTGAAATATCTTCGTAGCACGGTCAATTGTATTGTTTGTCATGGCCAAGTGTAACAAATTAACTGTTAATTTATATAATTACAGTTAATATTATACACTTAATCGTTGCATTATCATTTATACCGCTGTAACCAGCAACCCAACCAGCGCTCCGGCGGCGATCAGCCAGGTGGAGTTGAGCTTGAAGCGCAGGAGCAGGACGAGGGCGGCCAGGGCCAGGAAGATGGTCAGGGGGTCGATGAGCGAGGCGACGCCGATCTGCCAGGTGACGGCGGCCATCAGGCCTAAGGCAGCCGCATTGACGCCGTCGAGCAGCGCGCCGAACCAGGGCGAGCTGCGCAGGCGGGGGATGAAGGGGTTCGAGATGGCGACAAACAGGAAGGAAGGCAGGAAGATGCCCAAGGTGGCCAGCAGGGCGCCGGCGAGGCCGCCCAACTGGTAGCCGATGAAGGTGGCGGTGGTGAAGAGCGGGCCAGGGGTCACCTGGCCGATGGCGATGGCATCGATCAACTGGGCGTCGGTGAGCCAGCCGAAACGGACGACCAGGTCGGCGCGCAGGAAGGCGAGCAGGACGTAGCCGCTGCCGTATAAGATGGAGCCGATTTTCAGGAAGGTCAGGAAGAGGGTTCCCAGGCTGAAGGGTACTGCGCCGGTCGCGGCAGCGGAAGCCAGGCCGGCGCCGGCGCGCAGGAGGCCAGGTAGCAGAAAGACCCCCGGCGCAGCCAGGCGGAGGCGGCGCCAGTTGGCGACCAGCATGACCGCCAGGCCGCCGGCGAAGAGCAGGGCGACTTCATTCGCCCCCAGGAAATACAGGCCGAGCGTCCCCAGGGCAGCCAGCCAGAGGGTCGGGTTTTTGAGCGCTTTGCCTCCCAGGCTCCACAGGGCCTGGAGGATGATGGCGATGACCACCGGCTTGACGCCATAGAGCAGCCCACCGGCTTGCGGCAAGCTGCCAAAGCGGGCGTAGCCCCAGGCCAGCCCGAGCACGATCAGCGCAGCGGGGGTGACAAAGCCCACCCCACCGGCGATCAATCCCGGCCAGCCGGCGCGCAGGTAGCCGATGTGGATAGCCATTTCGGTCGAGTTGGGGCCGGGGATGAGATTGGTAGCGCCGAGCAGGTCGAGAAACTGCTGGTCGGTGAGCCACTTGCGGCGCTTGACGACTTCGTCGTGCATGATGGCGATATGGGCGGCAGGCCCGCCAAAAGCGGTCAGGCCCAGGCGCAAGAACAGGCCGAGCACTTCGAGCAGCGGGCTGGGGCGGGACATGGTCCGATGATACCATGTGAAATTAATTTTCACTGCCAGGATTGTTATGTTATGATTAATGTGCTATTAAGGATTGGCGGCAGCGTGTGGGAAAAAGCCGCCAGCCTTGGAACAATTGCATATCGATCATTGGAGGATAGTTGTATGCGCAATCGGCTTCCGAACAACCGTTGGCAAACCTGTTTCAGCTTGATTATGATCCTGGTTTTAACCCTGCCGGCCTTTGGGGCGACGGCAGCCGGGCCAGGCTATTCCGTCCAGCCAGTCCTGGAATCGGACGCCCCGCTGGCGCCTTCTAACTGGTGCGTGGCGGGCAGTTTCCAGGGCTGGGATAACGCCAGCGCTCCCTTGTACGATGACGGCAGCCATGGCGATTTATTTGCCAAAGACGGGCTGTACTCGCTGGACTACTCGATCGCCAGCCCCGGCGATTACGAGTGGA
>CAZAGA010000033.1:7775-9607 GCA_964484335.1 uncultured Anaerolineaceae bacterium | reverse complement strand
GACGGGCTGTACTCGCTGGACTACTCGATCGCCAGCCCCGGCGATTACGAGTGGAAAATTGTGCAGTGCGGCAACTGGGGGGTGGCTTACCCGGCGGCGAACGCCTGGTTCACGACCGCCCAGGCGGATCACACGGTCAAGTTCTTGTTTGATTCGAACAATCACGCCGTGGACGCCGGCCCGGTGATGCTGCCGGAACAGAATATTGTCAATATCTGGCACGATACTCTGCCAGCCAGTTTCACGGTGGTGGGCGATTTCCAGGGCTGGAATAACAGCGATCCGAATACGGCGATGGCCAGCGTGGGCTATGGGTTCTTCCACCGGCCGGTCACCTTCGCCAACCCGGGGAATTATATTGGGAAAATCGTCGCAACGGGCAGCTGGCGCTCCTTCGGCGCGGATGGCCGCTCGACCGATGGCGCGAATTTCAACATTACCACCACGGTCCCGAATGAAACGGTCATCTTCTGGCTGGATGCCTACACCGGTCGGGTGGCCGTGGTCAGCAATGGGGCGGGGACGGCAAGCTGGTGCGCGGCGGGCAGCTTCCAGGGCTGGGATAATGCCAGCACACCGCTGGTCGACGATGGCAGCGCCGGGGACCTGATCGGCGGCGATGGGATCTATTCACGGGACGTTTCGATCGCTACGCCGGGGCGCCATGAATTCAAAGCAGTGAAATGCGGCGATTGGGGCATGGCCTACCCGCCGAATAATTCCTGGTTGATCACCAGTATCCCTGACCAGACGGTCAAGATCACCTTCGATACCAACGACCATAGCGGGGATGTTGGCTTGCCCTACCTGCCGAAGCAGAACATTGTGAATGCCTGGTACGATGATCTGCCGGCCAGCTTCACGGCGGTCGGCGATTTCCAGGGCTGGAACAACGCCGACCCGGCGACAACGCTGAGCAACCTGGGCTATGGGCTGAGCCTGCTGAACTACCCGGTCGCAAACCCGGGGACGTACAACGGCAAGTTCACCGGCACGGGCAGCTGGGACAACCAGTTTGACGCGGCCGGGCGCAACAAGGACAGCCAGTTGATCAGCTTCCAGGTCTTCACGGCCGGGGATGTGGCCCAATTTGTCCTGGATACCACGCGGGGGCGCTCAGCGGTCCTGACGCCGCCGAAGACCGGCCACGGCAACGATAATAACGTGGAATATTACGGCCTGGGGCACGATTCGCAGGCTGACCTGTACCGCGTGCCGTTTGGAGCCGTGACGCCGGGGACGCAGGTGACCCTGCGTTTCCGCACCTATCACAATGACGTCACGCGGGTGCGGGTGCGCTTGTGGGATACCAGCCTGCTGCGCGAGACGCTCAAAGATATGACGGTTGCCGCCAGCGATGTCTCCTGCTACGATCCGGCCCAGCCGGCGGAGCGGTGCGATTTCTGGCAGCTGGCGATTACCCCGGCCGACCTGACCACGCTGTGGTACCGCTTCATCGTCCAGGACGGGACGGCGACGGCTTATTACGCCGACGACCGCTTTATGAACGGTGGCTGGGGCCAGGCCACCCCGGAGATGGTCGATAACAGCTATGCGATCACAGTGTACGACCCGGCCTTCCAACCGCTGTCCTGGATGCAGAACGCGGTGGTGTACCAGGTCTTCCCGGATCGCTTCCGCAACGGGCGGCTCTCGAATGACCCGACCGGCGAGGAGGCGCGCTACGGTTACCCGCCAGAAGCGCTGGACCAGATCATCAAAAAATCCTGGAACGAGCTGCCGGAGGGTTACTGCCGGGCGTACAGCAACCCGGCTGAACCGTGCACGGAGGGACCGCGCGGCCGGGATTACTTCGGCGGCGACCTGATCGG
>CAZAGA010000033.1:6572-7675 GCA_964484335.1 uncultured Anaerolineaceae bacterium | reverse complement strand
CTGTTTGACCGCTACGGGCATTACGACACGCTCGGGGCCTGCGAAAGCCTGGCTTCGCCGTACCGCGACTGGTTCATCTTCCACGAGGTCACACCTGGCTCTGGCCAGTGTGCAGGACAGGGCGGCGCGAAGTCGGCGACCTATGACTCGTGGTATGGTTTCGACAGCATCCCGGTGCTGAATAAATTCAACCCGGATGTCAAAGCGATGATTTTCGAGATCGCCCAGCAATGGCTGGTGATGGGCGCCGACGGCTGGCGGTTGGATGTGATGCCCGACCCGTCCTTCCCGGCGGGCTTCTGGGAGGAATTCCGGGCGGTGGTGCTGGCTGCCAAGCCAGATGCGGTGATCATCGGCGAGTTGTGGAAGAAGGGCGATGTCTTGCCGCTGATCCACGGCAACGAAGCCGACACCACGATGGACTACCGCTTCCGCAATGCGATCCTGGGCTTTTTGGGCAAGGTTGATAACAAAGGCTTCCCGGATGACGGCCAGAGCAACCAGCCGCCTTCCCTGTTTGCCGAAAAGCTGCTTTCCGAGCGGGAAGATTACCCGGATGCGACTTACTTTACCTTGATGCGGCTGATGGACAGCCACGATACCCAGCGCATCCTGTGGTCGCTAACGCCAGGGGAGAACAACCGGGAAGCGAAGGAATTCAACCTCGATAACCTGGCGCAGGGCAAGCAGCTCTTGCGCCTGGCGGCAGCGATCCAGATGACCATCCCGGGCGCGCCAACGATTTACTACGGCGATGAAGTGGCCGTGACTGGCGACGACGACCCGGACGACCGGCGGACCTTCCCCTGGCAGGACCAGGGCTCAGTGATTGCGGCTGGATCGGAAGCGCTGGCGGGACAGGTTGAGGGCGCGGCCGGCGACCTGCAGCAATTGCTGTACTACCGCAAGCTGATTGCGCTGCGCGCCAGCCGGGAAGTCTTCCGCAAAGGCGAGTTGAGCTTTCTGCTGACCGATGACGCCAACCGGACGATGGCTTACCTGATGCGTACAGCAAACGACGCGGCGATTGTGGCGATCAACCGCAGTGATACGACCCAGACCCTGGCGGTGGACGTCAGCTATGCGCTGCCGTGGGAGATCCA
>CAZAGA010000033.1:0-6472 GCA_964484335.1 uncultured Anaerolineaceae bacterium | reverse complement strand
AACAATTATGAATACATGGCCAACCTGCGACCGGAGCAGGTCGGGACCTTCAGCTACCTGGTGCGCTTCTCCAGCGACGGTGGGATCCACTGGACCTATGGCTACTGGTCGGATGGCACGCCGGGCACGTTGAATGTTCTGCCGGCGGCCGACACGACCCCGCCGGCCGCGCCAGCCAACCTGCGGGTGGTCGATTGGGGCTTGAGCTTCATCCAGCTAGAATGGGATGCGGTTCCAGAGGCTGCCGAGTACTGGATTTACCGGGCGGAGAGCAGCGGAGCTGCCACCAGCCGCCTGGCGATCGTCAACGCCCCGGCTAACGGCTACACCGACACAGCGGTAGATCCTGGTGCGACCTATTTCTACGTGGTCAAGGCGGTCGACGCAGCGTTGAATGTCTCGCCGGCTTCCAACGAAGTCGCTCACAAGGCTGAACCGAAGCTGGTGGATGTCACCTTCCGGGTACTGGTTCCGGATGAGACGCCCGTGAACGACCTGGTGTACATCGCCGGTGGCACATCACCGCTGGAATGGAATCCGAGCAAGTTCCCGATGACCCAGGTGGGCACGGACCTGTGGGAGATCACCCTGCAGTTCCCGGATGGGACCAACCTGGAGTACAAGTTCACGCGCGGCTCCTGGGAGCGAGTGGAATGGTGGGGCTCGATTGTCAGCGTTGCCAACCGGCGCACCTCGATCAGCTATGGGACGAACGGGACGCAGTTGGTAGAGAACGTGGCGACGGATTGGGGCAACGGGGCTGACGACAGCAAGGCGGTCCAGTACTGGCGCGACCCGCTGGTTGAGAGCACGACGCCGGCGGATGGGGTCACGGTGGTACCGCCGGCGAATGTCACGGTGGCCTTCAGCCGGGCGATCCAACCGCTGCAGGGCAGCGATTTCAGCAGCTCGATCGTGGTCGAGAGCAATGGCGGCGCGATCCCCGGCACGGTCAGCGCGCTGGATAACCAGACCCTGGTTTGGACGCCGGCGGCTGCACTGGGCAGCGGGACCTACCAGGTGACGGTCTTCAACCTGCGCAGCGACCTGGGCGGCGAAAGCGTATTGATGCAGGCCCCATACGTGTTCAGCTTCACCGTCACGGCTCAAAATGCAGGTTTCTTTGTGTATGATGGGGCATTCCAGGTGCGCCTACCGCTTGTGCGGCAGTAGCAAGATCGGTTAAAATAACCAGGGGCAGCCCGATGAGAGGCTGCCCCTGGTGAAAAGGAGCATGAATATGAACAAGATTCTGAATTTCCTGGTTGGTTTGCTGGTAGGGGCTCTGTTTGGCGGCGTGGTAGCACTACTGCTGACGCCGAGCTCCGGCCAGGACATCCGTCGCCAGATCGGCGAGCGGGTGCAGTATGTCCAGGACGAGGTCAAGCGAGCCTCGAGCGAGAGACGAGCCGACCTGGAGCGGCAGCTGGCCGATCTGCGCGCCCCGCGCCGGCCTAGCGCATAATTTCGACCTGGTATGTAGCTGCTTCGCGGGTGATCCTGGTTGTCCCACCGATGACCAGGATCAATTCTTTAACCTCTTCGCCAACCTGGAAGTTGATTTCGAGTTGGTTATTACCGTTCAGGGTGTAATTGGACACCCGGGTTGGGCTGCGGTTGAACAGGGAAGTCGTGCCGTATTCAATCACCGCCAGGCGGTAGGTTTGGGGGAGCAGGTTTTGAACCCGGACGAAGCCCTGGGGAGTCCAGCCGCCGCTGTTCGCTTCGAAGTTGCTCTGGTAGCCGATTTCGGGGATTGAGATATCGTCGAGCACAAGACCGCTGCCATTGACTGCAGCGTCGGTGACATACTCGAAGCGGATTTCAACCGTTTTTCCCGCATATTCCGACAGGTCGACCGTCTCCAGGATCCAGCTCGCCGGTTCGGAGTCACCACTTTGGCCGGTGTAAGCCCAGCCGAAGCTGTTGCCGGAGAGATCTTTGAGCGAGCCGGAGGGCGTGTTCAGGATCTGCCAGCTTGCGCCGTTATCGGGCGAGGCGAGCAGGTAGACCTGGTCGTAGCCTTCTTCGATGTCGTACCAGGTCCAATAGTTCAGAGTCAACGGTCCGGTGACCTGGGTGAAATCAAAGACCTGGCTGAGGGTCATATCGGATTCGTCGCCCTGGTTCGACCAGAAGAAGTAATCGCCGGAGTGTGCGTCGGTCGGGAGTAGCTTGATCTGTTCGGAGCCCGAAAAACGGAGGGTATATTCGCCTTCGCAGCGGATGCGGATGGTGTCCACGCCGTACTGTAGGACCTGGCGATCGTCGAGGTTGGCCGGGCAGTCGCGCAGGATCTCGGTCGGGCTGGCATTCGGCGCGGAGGGGTAATTATTGTAATGGTAGCGCCCATCTCCCACCCGACCGTCCTGGATGTAATTGGCCACCGCCCAATCTATGAAGACATCATCGGCGGTGATGATTTTCCCGGTGAGGGGGTCCTGGATGTCCAATTCTGCCAGGACCTGGTCGATACTGTTCAGCCCGTTATCCGGGTCGGCCACGACAGCCTGGGTGGCCAGGTCCCCGAAGCGATCGAGAAAATAGGTCATGAAGAGGAAAGACGCCCCGTAGTGGGCCGAGTCTGGTTCTGCGGGCCAGTCGTTGAGCTGGACGTCGGTGTATTCTGTGTAGACGTATTCGCCGCCGCCAGTGTCATAGCCGTTGATGAAAGCTGCCAGGTCGGCGAAGCCCTCATTGAGCCAGGTCTCTTCGTTCCGATCCTGGTACCAGTGGATCATATGCTGGAATTCGTGGGCCAAGACGCCAAAGGTAAAGCGGGAATCCAGGGCGGTGGTGTCGGCGTTGATCACGAACATTTCGCGCTGGTTGGAATATTCGTTGACCAACTGGGAGATCGCATCGGCGGATGAAAAATACCCGGCGATCGAATTGCCGGCGCCCCGGGCATACAGGACGTGCAGGCGAGGATCGCCGTCAATACCGGGGTTCCACTCGCTGCCGAAGAATTTTCGATTGGTGGGGATGATCTCCTGGTCGAAGGCGTCGGCCAATTTTTTGACGGCATACTGGTTGACATCTAAGCCGTCCTCAACCCAGAAATAGACGTTCTCGGCGATGTAGGCCAGCCTGGCGGTGACCTGGTAATTGCGGTTTTCATCAACGTCCATCATCCAGAAGGTGTCCTGGTCGCCGACCTGCCGAGTCAAGGGGACGGGGTTGGGGTCGACGGGTACCTTTAATCCTTGCAGGCGCTCGGCCAGCTCAAGCAAGTCGTTGCTTGGAATGCTGGTTTCGGCCAGGGTTTGGAGGGTCTCCTGGGCTGCGGTAAAAGGCTCCGGATCTAAATCAGGCGCATCCGCCAGGTCCGGGTTGGGGCTGGCGGCAGTCGGTTCCGGTTGAGCGATCGTTGCGGTCGGGGATGGCTCAGGCTGGGGGGAAAGGATTTCGGTTGGGGCGGATTGCGGCGCCTGGACTTCAACCGCCGGCGTGGGGCGATCTGTGTCGATGCGATTCAAGAAGGCTGTCCCGGCGATCCAGACCAGCGAGCAGAGGCAGATCGACAGGAGCAGGAGAATGGCCAGGGGGGGTAAGATGTAGAGCAGCTTATTGGTCGGTTTTTTCATAATGTTCAAATTCCGTTAAGAGATAACATCCACAGTTTACTGATTACGGCACGAAAGCGGTGGGGCGTCGGCCGGGCGCAGCAAGATGGCGGCTGGCGGCGAGCCGAGGTTATCGAAGATCGCCACGGCGGCGGCCTGGCCGTCCGGGCAGGTGATGACCAGGACATCTGAACCGCTTTTGAAGGAATCGGGCGCTTCATCTTGAGGCAGCTTAATGGCGAGATAGCTGCGTTCGAGCAAGTAAAACCCCAGGCGCGGGTAGGGCTGTGGCCCGAGCGGGTCGGGCGAACCGGGCTCACCCTGGTTGACCGGGTAAAAGCGCGGGTAGAGCGCCCGGCCGGCAATGGTCAATCCGTTGCCGCTGGCCAAGGCAGCCAGGGATTGCTTTTGCCCTTCATCCAGATTATCCGACGCCATAAGCTGTTCGTACATCTGGCGCTGGGTTTCCGGGGGGTAGCGGGAGGGCAGGCTTCTTTCCAGGATGGGTGCCAGGCTGCCGAGGGCCAGCAAGGCCAGCGCCAGCAGGAGCAGAGAGCGGCGCGGCATGGGGGCAATGGCGGGTTCCGGGTTGGCGCTGTCCAGGACGGAAATCGCGGCCAGCGGTTGGCGGCTGAGCAACCGGGCTGCCCAGAGCGTGGTAGTGGCCAGCCCCACGCCAAAGTAGAGCAGCCCGATCCAATCCACGCTCAAGATATAGCGCCCACCGGAATTGCGGGCCAGGGCGTTGACCAGCAGGTGGGAGAAGAAGACACTGGCGGGGAGCAAGCCGATCCAGCGTGCCTTTCGCCAGCTTTGTTGGATGCCAACCGCCAGAAAGACCAGGTTAATGGTGATGGGGATTATCGCCTGGCCGGGCAGGCTGCCGTCCCATTTCCGCCAATAAGGCAGGCGGCGGACATAATCTAACGATGAGCAACAACTGGCGTAAAATTTTTCGGGCGAGCGGTGGCCGAAGAAACTGGCCAGGCTCTCAACCGGCCGGAAGGTGGATGGAAAGGTCAGGAAGAGCTGAACCTGGCTGTTCAAGTAATGATCGAGCATCGAACGGGCGATTTCCGCCGCGTTGCCCTGCATGGTCTCAAGGACTGCGCCGGCATCCGGACGAGTCGGAAGCGGGGTGGGGGTCGGCTGCCTGGGTGGGGTTTGGGCCGGGAAAGAGACAGGGAGATTTTGCCCGTTTTGTTCCCCGGTTGTGCGGCTGCCTGGTGAAGGTTCGGCAGCGCCACCTGGCAGGGGCGTCGGGGCGGGTGTTGGCGCGGCTGGGGAGACATCGCGATAGCGCTGTTCCAGCCATTCGGTGCGAAAAGAGGGCGTGTCCAGGAAGACCAGGCCGGTCAGGGACCAGTTGCGATAGACCCAGGGGGCCAGCAGCAGGAAGAGCCCCAGGCCGAAGAGCAGGGCGTGGGTCAGCCACTGGCGGGCTTGCTGGCGATAGACCAACCAGGCAATCCCGGCGGTTGGTAACAGCGCAGCGCCTAATTCTGGACGAACCAGGACCGCGACGCCCAGCAAACCACCCGAAAGCAGGGTCAAGAGCGGCGAGCGCTGCTGCAGCCCACGGATGGCAACCCACACGAACAGCATCATCACCAGCATGGCCGGTACGTCCGCCATCAGCAGCTTGACATGGGTGGTAGTGACTGTCCCAGAGGCGGCGATGGCGGTGGCTTCGCGCAGGCTGACCAGCACAGCAGTGATAACGCCGGCCAGGCGGTTGTCCAGCGCTTTTCCGATCGCAAACATGAGCACCGGGATCAGGGCCAGCGCGGCAACCTGCCAGAAGATAACGCCCGCGCTGCCCTGGCCGCCGAGCAGGTGTACGCCGGCCAGGAAGAGGGTCAGAATCGGCCGGCGGACGTAGATATCGTTGGCAAAGCGCATCCCCTGGCCGATCAGGAGGGATTGCGCGCTCATGTCGTAGACCAGGGCGTCCGAGTTGGGATAAGCCTCCAGGTTCGGCTGGCGGGGGATGGAGAGGAAATAGCTGGGTGGGGCCGGGGTGTCCAACCAGAGTAGCACGGTTCCGAACCAGATGGCCAGGACAATCAGCAGGTCGAGGGTGGTCGGGAGCAGGCGCTGCAGGCGGGGAGAGCGGGCGGCGCTCGAACGGACGGCCCGACTGGCGAGGACCAACAGGCCCCAGGCGAGCATTCCAACCAGCCAGGCCAGGAAGACTTGCAGCTCCAGGAGCGGCGCACCCAGCTCGTTCCAGCCGGTCAGGATGGATTCGGCCTTGAAGGTGGTTTGGACCGTCCGGCGCCAGAGCCAAAAAGTCAACCCGCCAAAGGCCAGGGTCAGCCAGAAGGCTGGCTGGCGGTAAAACAGGCTGGCTGGCTTCCATTGGCCGGGCGAGTCGGCTGAGCGGATGAGGAACAAGCCGGCCAGGTTTTGGGCGCAGATCCCGGCCAGCAGCCAAAAGAGCGGCAGCAGGCGGTGAAACAGGGCGGCCGCAACCGGCTCCTTGATCTCTGGCGCCAGGCTGATTGCGAACAGGCTACCGGACAGGCCGAGACCGCTCAAGAGGAGCAAGACGCCGCCCAGGCCGGGCTGGCGTAAACGCTCTGCCAGATTCCTGACCTGGGTGGAGGCGCGGGCCGGATTCTGCCAGGAGCGCAGGAGCAGCCAGACGGCGATCGCAAACAGGGCCAGGACCGGGGCAATGATGACCAGGCGGGCGGCCGAAAGGCCGAAGAGCAGCTCGTTCTCGGCTTCGGAAGGCTGCCGGAGGAGGGCAGACAGCGTGAAAAGGGCTTCCAGGGCGGCTGCGGCGAGGTAGACGCGCCAAGCCAGGAAGGCTTGTTTTCCGGTTGTGGAAGTTTGCTCGCTCATTTTTCGGGCCGGGTTGTGTGTACTGCCGCGGTCGTCAATCCGAACACCACCCAGGT
>CAZAGA010000032.1:0-16989 GCA_964484335.1 uncultured Anaerolineaceae bacterium | reverse complement strand
CTGGTCAAGCCGACGTTGCAAACCTGTTATCATATTGACTTTGATTGGTGGCAGAAGAATGATCGCGATTGGCATGTGTATTTGCGAAATTACCTCTGCAAAGAGCACCAGGCTGCCTTTGCCTCGGCCTCTGAGTCCGTTCAAATTGATTGGGTCGATCCCCATAGCGCCGAAATCACCCAGGTCGATGGGTTGCAGCATGTCTTGATTATTCATTGCGCCAAGCAACCGGATTTCATCACTCAGCAATCCGCACTGGTCGATGCTATTTTTCGCACCTTCCTGGCGAATGGCAACCAGCCGCTTTCCTCGGAAGACCTGGCGAAGATCCTTGGCCGGCCAGCCCAGACGATTTTGCGTACCCTGTCTGGTGCGCATGTCTTGCAAGGGATCCGAATTACAGCGGGCTGATCGAAAAATGCCCCCGTAGCTCAATGGACAGAGCAGTAGCCTTCTAAGCTATTGGTTGTGGGTTCGAATCCCGCCGGGGGCGCAGACGGATTAATATTATATGGAGATGGCAGGTTGAACTTCCGCTCGCCGCTTTGGCGGCCTCCCACTGACGTATATGAAACCGAAGAGGTATTTGTGGCGCGGGTTGAGATTGCCGGGATGCGGGATGAGGATTTTACGATTGAGCTCGAGGGACGCGATTTGCTGATTCGTGGCACCCGGCCTGAGCTTCCCGGTAGCGCGGGCCTGGTGGGGGCGCGTGCCTACCACCAGATGGAAATTCGTTTTGGCGAGTTTAGCCTGGATCTGGAGCTTCCTGGCAGCGTGGTCGCCGAAGGGGTAAAGGCAATTTACGAGAATGGTTTCCTGGTGGTAACGCTGCCCAAGGCGCGCCCGCGCCAGATATTGGTCGAAGAATTGGAATAAGAATTTATATGCCAGCATCGCGTTGGAATTCAAATTTACTCGAAATGCTCAATTGGCTGATTGAAAAGGATGAACTTGCCAGCCTGGAAGAGTTGCTCTTAAGGCCGATTATTCCGCATGTCATTCAAACCAGCGAGTCCGGTGGGGAAGGCGCCGAATCGACCGGTGGAGAAGATAGCCAGATTCCCCAGGTGCTGCCGATTTTGCCCCTGCGAGGGGTGGTGGTCTATCCGCAGACCGCTGTACCGCTGACGATTGGCCAGGCGCGTTCGATCCGCCTGGTGGATGATGTGATGGCCGGCGATGAGCGCCTGATTGGGTTGGTGACCTCGCGTAACCCGGAGCTGGAATCGCCCGAGCCAGAAGATTTATACTCGGTTGGCACGGTCGCCATGGTCCACCGGATGTTCCGGACGCCCGATGGCACCATCCGCATGGTGGTGCAAGGCCTGGCGCGTTTTCAGTTGGGCGAGTTTACCCAAACGGAACCCTATCTGCGGGCTGAGATTAAACTCCGCCCCGAGCTGGTTGAGACCGGCCTGGAGCTCGAAGCCCTGGCTCGGAATGCGCGCGACCAGTTTGAGCACATTGCTGAGATGATCCCCTCGATCCCGCGCGAGTTGGTCGCCTCTGTGGTCTCCTTGGAAGATCCGCTCCAGATTGTTTACACGATTTCGAACTTCCAACGAATGGAGCTGAAGGACGCCCAGGATCTGCTTGAACAGGATGCGGCCTCAGAGAAGCTACTCAAGCTGATAAACCTGCTGGCCCATGAAGCGGAGGTGCTGGAGATCGGCCAGAAGATCCAGAACGAGGCCCGCTCCGAGATCGAGAAAGTCCAGCGCGAATATTTCTTGCGCGAGCAGCTCAAGGCGATCCAGCGCGAGTTGGGTGAAAATGACGAGCAGGCGGTCGAAGTAGAAGAGTTCCGCCAGAAGATAAACACCGCCCAGATGCCCGAGGAGGCGGAAAAACAAGCCCGGCGTGAGCTCGAGCGGCTCAGCCGCCTGCCGACCGCCGCAGCGGAATATGGCGTCATCCGCACTTACCTGGACTGGTTAGTATCGCTGCCCTGGTCGATTACGACCGCTGACAATTTGGATATTCCACATGCCCGCCAGGTTCTGGACCAAGATCACTACGGCCTGGAAGATGTCAAGCAGCGCATCTTGGAATACCTGGCTGTGCGCAAGCTGCGCCAGGAGCGAGCTACCGAGCTGGCCGAAGGACCGGTGGACGAAATCCATCGCTTACGCGAAGGCGCGATCCTGTGCTTTGTTGGTCCGCCTGGTGTGGGCAAGACTTCCCTTGGGCGCTCGATTGCCAGGGCGATGGGGCGCAAGTTCATCCGGATTTCGCTCGGTGGCATGCGCGACGAGGCTGAGATTCGCGGCCACCGGCGGACCTATATTGGCGCCCTGCCAGGCCGGATTCTACAGGCTTTACGGCGGGTCGAATCGAATAACCCGGTCTATATGCTTGACGAGGTCGATAAGCTGGTCTTTGATTTTCATGGCGACCCGGCCTCAGCCTTGCTAGAAGTTCTCGACCCGGAGCAGAATGCCGAATTTCGTGACCATTACCTGGAAGTGTCCTATAACCTGTCCCAGGTGATGTTCATCACGACTGCCAACCTGCTCGATCCCATTCCTGGCCCACTGCGCGACCGGATGGAAATCATTAACCTGTCTGGCTATACCGAGAAGGAAAAGATTGCCATCGCTCATGGTTACCTGGTACCACGCCAGCTTAAGGAGAATGGATTGCGGCCCAACGAAGTGCGTTTCAGTAACGCCAGCCTGGAAAAGATCATTCGCTCCTACACCCGTGAAGCCGGGGTACGCAGCCTGGAACGTGAGATCGGCGCCTTGTGCCGCAAGGTGGTAACCCAGTTGGCCGAAAGCGGGGAGCAGACCAGTGAGATCGAAATAACTCCCGAAAAGGTGAGTGAGTTACTCGGTCGGCCGAAGTTTTTCAATGACGAAGAAGTTATCCGGCGGACTTCGATCCCTGGTGTGGCAACTGGCCTGGCCTGGACCTCGGTGGGCGGGGATGTACTGTTTGTTGAAGCCACTCGCATGCCAGGTGGCAAAGGCTTCCAGATTACGGGCTCTGTCGGGAATGTGATGCAGGAATCAGCTCATGCCGCACTGTCCTTCGTGCGCGCTAACGCCAGGCAGTTGGGATTAGAAGCCGACTTTTTTGAGAAAGCTGATTTACACTTGCATATCCCGGCTGGCGCCCAACCGAAGGATGGACCCTCGGCTGGCGTGACAATGGCCACCGCCCTGGTCTCGCTGCTGGCCGGCCGCCAGGTCCGGCCGGATACGGGGATGACTGGCGAGATCACGCTGCGCGGCCAGGTCCTACCAGTCGGCGGGATCAAAGAAAAAGTCCTGGCTGCCCATCGTTCCGGCCTGAAGACGGTTATTTTGCCTGTTCGGAACCAGGCCGACCTGGAAGATCTGCCCGAAGAAGTCCAGCGCGAAGTACAATTTGTCTTTGCTGAAACCGTCCAGGACGTGTTGGCTGCAGCGCTCGAACCAGCACTGGCCTCTACTCCGCCAGAACTGTTCCCGACTGGCCAATCAGTTGAGCCGGAAGCAGTTCAGATGCAGGACAGATGATTTAATTAACCTTTACCGGGAAGTGATTTTTTGCGATTTTGACGGCCTGGCCGCCTGATGAAGAAGAATTAACTTCCGAATTGAGAAGATTGTGGCTAAAAAAAGACGTTCAACCATGCAGTGGTGTAATGCAGATTTACACCTCCACACACCAGCATCTGGAGATTTCCAGCAGGCTGAGGTGGATTATTTAGATCTCCTGCGCCGGGCAGAAGCGCGCGGCCTGGAGCTGATCGCATTTACCGATCACAATACCCTGATGGGCTATCGCCGGATGCGCGAGGAAATCCAGCAGCTCGAGTTGTTAGAGCGCCTGAAACGCATTCTACCGTCCGAGCAGACGCGCCTGTCTGATTACCGCCGATTGCTGGATAAAATCCTGGTGCTGCCAGGGTTTGAGTTTACGGCGACGTTTGGATTTCATATCCTGGCCTTATTTTCCCCGGCCAAGCCGCTGCGGGAAATTGAGCATTTGCTGATCAGCCTGAACATCCCGACGGACCAGTTAGACGCTGGCTCGGCAACCGTTGGGGCGACAACCGATGTCCTGACGGCTTACCGGATGATTGATGAAGCCGGAGGGTTGGTGATTGCTGCCCATGCCAACTCGAGTAATGGTGTTGCAATGCGTGGTTTCCCGCTTGGAGGGCAAACCAAGATCGCCTACACCCAGGACCTTCACCTGCATGCCCTGGAGGTGACGGACCTGGAGAGCAAAGGCCCGCAGGCCACGGCCAAGTTTTTCAGTGGGACCAAGCCGGAATACCCTCGCCGGATGCACTGCATCCAGGGATCCGATTCGCACCGCTTAACCGCTGACCCGCTGCGGAAAAAGAACCTTGGCCTGGGCGACCGCACAACCGATTTGCTCCTACCCGAAGTCAGCTTCGAAGCGCTCAAGGAGCTCTTCCTGAGCAATGACTTTGCCCGGACGCGCCCGCACCGCTACACAGCCGAACCGGTCTTTGATTTCATTCGCGCTGCCCAGGAAGAAGGCGCCAATATTATTCAGGACTTCCATGACAGTGTTTCTGTCCGAGGCGGCAAGCGCTACCAGATCCTGGCTGATGTGTGTGCCTTTGCTAATACCAATGGGGGCACCCTCTATCTGGGGATTGGTGAAGACCCTAGCAAGCCGCCCATTGGGATTCCAGATGTCGAGCAGGCAATCGCCCAGTTCGAAAAAGAAATTAATAACCGGATCAGCCCGGAGCTGCCAGTCAGCGTTGACGTACATGAGATCGGTGGAAAAAAGATCATCCGGGTTTTAATCCCGCGCGGCGATGAAGCGCCATATGCAGTCGATGATAATAAGATATATATCCGGACTGAGGCGGAAACCGGCCTGGCTGTGCGGGATGAGATTGTCGGCCTGGTGCTGCGCAGTCCGCGGGCTCAAATGCCGGTGGTAGAGGCGCCCGAAAAACCGGCCCAACCGGTTCGCGAGACTCCCGTGGAAGTCAAACCACCTCAGCCGAAGGCTGATCCGGCGCCGCGCACCGGGGTCGAGGTTGTCTCGGTCGAAGAACGTAATGGCGGGCGATATTACACCATGCGCGACCTGCGCAATGGTGAAGTGGTTAAGAATGTCACCCGCAATTCTGCCCGGCGATTGTGGCATTATGCGATTACCAGCTATGCGAACCTGCCCATAGATCGCAGCCAGTTGAACATCCAATGGCAGGGCGATTATGGTTTATTGCGCCAACAGAAGCAGGGTCAGAACCAGCGCTATGATTTTATTCAGCGTATCGGCGGTGGTTATCGCTATTATTTTGGAGTTACCGAAGACGGGCTGCATGGACCTTGGAAGGAACTGCTAGGCCAGGAAGATGAGTGATCCTTCCCAGATAGCTGGACCTGGCCGGGTTGTCATCCGCCAGTTTCGCTACCCAGAAGATTACCCGGCGGTCTATTTGCTTTGGCAGACGGCTGGCCCTGGTGTACACCCAGGTCGTTCGGATATGCCGGTAGAGATCGAAAAAAAACTGGCTCGCGATCCAGATTTATTCCTGGTTGCTGAGCAGGATGGAAAAATCGTTGGCAGTGTGATCGGCGGCTTCGATGGCCGGCGGGGGATTGTCTATCACCTGGCGGTTTCTGCTGAGGTGCGCCAGCAAGGCATTGGCGCCCAATTGATGGAGACCGTAGAAGAGCGCCTGCACGCAAAGGGCTGCATTCGCTCTTACCTCTTGGTGACCCGCGATAATTTAAACGCTGCCCAGTTCTACCAGGCACGCGGCTGGCAACGGATGGATCTGGACGTGTATGGAAAAGATTTAAAGGATTAATCTGGAATGCAATTACGGTTTGGGATCTTAACGATATCAGATCGCTCAGCTGCTGGTGAGCGGGCGGATCTTTCAGGTCCGCGATTATCGGAGACGGTCCATGCCCAGGGCTGGCAGGTGGTTCAATCAGACATTGTGGCTGATGATCGCCCGGCAATCGAGACCAGGCTCGCGGCTTGGGCTGATTCTGGCCTGGTGGATGTGATCTTGACGACTGGCGGGACTGGTTTTAGTCCACGGGATGTTACCCCCGAGGCGACCTTGGCGGTAGTCGATCGCCTTGCGCCAGGTCTGGCTGAGGCAATGCGCACTACCAGCCTGCAAGTGACGCTGCATGCCATGCTCTCTCGAGCGGTCGCTGGTATCCGCAGACAGACTTTAATTGTTAACTTGCCTGGAAGCCCGAAAGGCGCACTTGAGAATCTTCTCATCATTCTGCCGGTGCTGGAGCATGCGGTACAATTGCTGGCGGAAGATCCTGGCAGTGAAGCCGGGCATCAGGTAAATTCTGATTAAATAAACTGCTCACCACGATGGAAAATTACACTACCCAGGCTTTCCCTGAACCAGAACCGTCCGACGGGTCAACGCGCAGATCCGCCGGGATCCATTTCATCCTGGATATTGTCCAGACGCTGGTATTGTCGGCGATGCTTTTCCTGTTAATCAATGCCGTTTCGGCGCGCATCCGGGTCGAATCGATTAGCATGCAACCGACATTATATGAGGGTGATTTTGTCTTTGTTAACCGCCTGGCTTATCGCCTGGGGACGCCTGGACGGGGGGATATTATTATTTTCCGCTATCCTCCCGATCCAGAACGGACGCCGTATATCAAGCGAGTGATTGGCTTGCCGGGCGATATTGTCCGGGTTGAGAATGGTCAGGTATTGGTGAACGAGGTCGCACTGCGCGAGCCATACATCAAGGCTTATCCAACCTACACTGGGTCGTGGCAGGTCCCAGCGGAGGCGTTATTCGTCCTGGGTGATAACCGCAACAGTTCATCGGATTCGCACGATTGGGGCATGGTACCGCTGGAAAACGTAATCGGAAAAGCCGAGCTACTTTATTTGCCGCTTTCCCACTGGCAGGTGCTCGATCCGAATAACGCTGCTGCCGCCGAACCTTAAGCGATTAAGATCTGCCGGGCGATAACCATACGTTGGATCTCGCTGGTGCCCTCCCCGATGGTTAATAACCGCGCGTCGCGATAAATCCGCTCGACCGGAAAATCCCGGCTGTAGCCATAGCCACCCAGAATCTGAATTGCATTCCGGCAGACTGTTTCGGCAATCTCCGTCGCCAGTAGTTTTGCCATCGCCGCCTGTTGAGTATACGGGCGGCCGATTTCTCTTAACCAGGCGGCATGATAAACCATCCAGCGGGCGGCTTGGATTTGTGTGACAGCATCAGCCAGCATCCATTGAATCGCTTGTTTATCAGCAATCGGGCTGCCAAAAGCTCGGCGTTCCTTAGCGTAGCGTAGGGCTTCTTCGTAGGCAGCTTGAGCTAGGCCAATTGACATCGCGCCGATGCTAATCCGCCCGCCGTCCAGGATCGCTAAAGTTTGGGCCAGGCCGCGCCCCAGCTCACCCAGCAAGCTTTCAATCGGCAGGCGAACGTTTTCGAATGCGACAGCATGTGTTGGGGAGCCCTTGAGCCCCATTTTCTTCTCTGGAGGGGCAATGTGCAGGCCGGGCGTTTCTGCTGGGACGATGAACAGGCTTAATGAGCGCGCCCCTCCGGCTGGATCCGTGCGCGCCAGGGTGATGATGTAATCGGCAATCGATGCATTGGTGATCCACATTTTTGATCCGTTGATTAACCAGCCATCGGCTACTCGTTCTGCCCGGGTCTGGACGCCGCCTTGTAAATCAGAGCCAGCACCCGGCTCCGTCAGCGCCAGGGCAGCCAGCCGACCGCGCCCGCTGCTTGCTGACGGTAGATAGGCCTGTTTTTGGGCCGGGGTGCCGAATAAGGCGATCGGCGCGCAACCCAGGCCGTTGTGCGCGGCGATCGACAGGGCAGTGCTGCCGCAACCCCACCCTAACTCTTCGACGGCAATTGCTGCGCTGATCGCGTCCACGCCGGCTCCGCCGTATTGTTCGGGGACGTTTAGTCCCAGCAGGCCTAGCGGTCCCATTTTTCGGACAGCCTCCCAATTGAAGCTAGCTTCTTCATCTACCCAGTGAGCCTTAGGCTTTACCTGGCGGTCGACAAAATCGTGGACGGTCGCCTGCCAATAGCGCTGTTCTTCTGTCAGATCAAAGTTCATATTGCCTCCAATGACGGATACTTTAATTACTCCCCTTACTCGGCGGGGGCTTGGGTTGGTTAGGGTTCAGAACAAGCCTCCAACCGGAGGCTTCCCAGGCTGTACTGGTCGTCGCCCTGGGTGGCGAAGATGCGTAACCGGGTGAACCCGGCCTGGTTGGCCTGGGAGGGGGTTCGCAGGCAGTTCATTTGCAGGCCAGGTTGGCTGGATTGGGCAGCCAGGTGCTGCTGGGCAAGCTCCTGGGTTTCGTTCAGATAAACCACCTGATAAGCATTGTCTCCATCCAGGCTGAGCTCGATTTGCTTTGCCTGGAAGCGCTGGTTTAGCTCAATTTCAATCCCGCTTGCTCCAAAAACAAAATTTCCGGTTGCATCCCAGGCGCTGCCTTGGGTTCCCGAGCGGTCGAGTTGATCCAAGTGGACCAGGACAAGCTTGGGGTACCGGTAGGCATCAAAGTCGATCAGGCTATCATACTGGCCGCTGTTTAGCTTCCAGATAGCCGCCAGTCGTTGTGAGTCAAACAGGTCGCCTTGAATGACCAGTAGCAGAGCGTCATAATATTTCGCCAGGTCGGCATCCGCCAGTTGGTTATTGTGGCTGCGCAAGCTTTCGAGATAGCCTGCTGGTAGGGTGCGCTGAAAATGGCCGATCCGCCATTGGTCAACCCGCCTGGCAGGCAGGCGAGCTAGCAGGGCATCGCCCAGGGCCAGCTCATCCACTACGTGAACCTGTGGCCCAGCGTAATAACCGAACATGCCGACCGTGATTCGCCGGGTGACTGCGGGACCTGCCTGCCGGGCGGCCATGCCGTCCTCAGCATAGGGGTGCGCTGGACGGCCGCTTTGGCGGTCGATCCGCAATAGTCCGGTGCTCCAGGCATAATAGCGTCGCTCGTTGCTAATTTTTTGGTCGTTGACCATTGCGCTACGCTCCCTGGCGGTCAGGTCCACTTCCCAAAAGTTGAGCGTAGGGGTCGTTGAGAGCAAGCCGAGCAGCAAGACCATGCCGAACAAGAGTCCCAGCCCATATTTAGGGAGCCGGGATAAATTAAAGCGGGCAATGATCAACAGGCTGCAGAGGTAAGGAGCGGCCAGAAAACGCCCACTCATAAAATCGCCGCCGATCCGGATAACATAGGCAAGGTAAAGTCCCGCGCCAATGGCGATCATCAGGCTGCGCCTATCCCTGGCAAGCAGCGCCAGGAATAAACCGCCACCCAGCAATGCCAGGGTGATTGGGTCTGCCTGGAGCGAGTCAATCAGGTAGCGCAAGCCTTGTGTCACCAGTTCGATTTGAGTGATTCCAGTGTTCAGCTTAGCGTAGGCCGTGTTTGGAAAGGGAAAACCATAATAAAGCAGTGAAAACACCTCCCAGGCGATCAGGGGAAACTGCCCGGCCAATGCCGCTAGCCAGGCTTTGGGTTGCCGGGCCTGGAGCAGGTAATAGAGTAGCGCTGGAGCGAAAAGGAGAAAGGTATCCAGGCGGTTGAGCATTCCCAAACTGGCGACCAATGAGAGCCAGAAGGCGTTGCGCGGTGCAGGCTTGAGGGTAAACACTAGGACGAAAAAGCCAACTAGCAATAGGTGGGAGAGTGGATTCTCGAGGCCGGAGGTTGAGTAGTCAATGAATGCGTTCGAGAGCCCCAAGCCAAGCAGCGCAAATGCGGCGCTGGTCGGGCTGGTTGCCAGCCGCCAGCCTACCAGCCCAAAGACAGCCAAGCCGAGAACAATCGATAGCACCAGGCTACTGAAGACCAGCTCACCGCTAAGCCGGTTCACTAGGCTGAGCAGGAACATCCACAGAGGATGCGTGTAGCTTTGAACGCGCTCGCCAACGTTCCAGACCAGGCCATAGCCGTTCAGAAAGTTATCCACGGTTCGAAAAGTAATGAAAGCATCATCGCTGATCCAGGCGCGTTGAACCAGGATTGCTAGCAGCAAAAGTACGAGGCTGCCCAGCCAGAAGCCTGGCCGGGTAGGTAAAGACCACAAGGTGCTGGAAATCGGAGTTTGCTTTGTTTGGGACGGCATCCGTGCTTTGGTTAATGCAGATGTTGTATTTCTTCCACAGCTTCCGGGTTAACTAGAGCTGATGTATCGCCGGGATTCTGTCCCAAATAGGCAGCCCGGATCATCCGCCGCATAACCTTGGCGTTGCGGGTTTTTGGTAGGTCGTGTACAAATGCGATCTCGCGCGGCGCGAAGGGTTTTCCGAGTGAATTTGTAACCAGGTTGAAGAGCTCCTGCCGAAGTTTTTCGTCTGGCTGTTGACCCGGCGCCAGTACGACAAAGGCGACAACCTCGTTACCTTTGATTTCATCGGGTACGCTGATTACCGCCACTTCCATCACGCGGGGGTGTTCGACCAGAAGCGATTCGATTTCCGCTGGGCCAAGCCGCTTCCCGGCGACTTTGATCGTATCGTCTGAGCGACCCAGGATATACCACATCCCATCTGTGTCTACCGCGGCAAAGTCGCCATGGACCCAAACGCCTGGCCATTGCGACCAATAGGCATCCAGGTAGCGCTGTGGATCGCGCCAAAAGCCGCGTGTCATTCCAATCCATGGCGCTTTGATTACCAACTCATCAACCGCCTCGCGCAATGAACGACCGTTTTCATCGAAAATATCGGCTGCAATCCCCGGGCAGGCCGCTGAAAATGCGCACGGCTTTAGCGGTAGGATTGGGTTGCCCATCACAATCCCTCCCGAAATCTCCGTACCGCCCGAATAGTTAATTATCGGCAGGCGGGAGCGGCCCACTTTTTCAAACAGCCAGTTCCACGGGTCCGGATTCCAAGGTTCGCCAGTCGATGCGAAACATTTTAGCGAGCTCAGGTCATGCGCCTCAAACTGGGTCTCGCCATGGGGGATTAAAGATCGGATCAATGTGGGCGAAACACCAAGAATATTGACTCGGTGGCGTTCGACCAGCTTCCACAACCGATCTGGCGCCGGGTAGTCCGGAGCGCCATCATATAGGAGTAGCTTTCCGCCAAGCAACAAAGCGCCGAAAACTAGCCACGGCCCCATCATCCAGCCCATGTCAGTCAGCCAGTAGATCAACTCGCCAGGATGCAGGTCTGTGCCAAATGCCATATCCTGGGCGGCTTTAATTGGAAAGCCACAATGCGTATGGACAGTGCCTTTTGGCCGGCCAGTGGTCCCGGAAGTGTAGATAATCATCAGGATATCTTCCGCCTCGGTGATCTCGGTCTCGGCTTGCATTGGCTGAGCGGTAACCAGTTCATGCCACCAGTAATCCCGCCCGGTTTGCATTGGGACTTCCATCGCAGTCCGCTGAAGGACAATCAGGTGTTGCAGGCTAGCAATCTGGCTGGCGGCCTCGTCAGCCACCGATTTGATTGGGACAAACTTGCCGCGCCGGAAAAAGCCATCTGCAGTGAAGAGCGCTTTTGCGCCGGCGTCTGCCAGCCGGGAGGCGACTGCTCCAGCGCCATAGCCGGAAAAAAGCGGCAGGATGATCCCACCGATCTTGGCAATCGCCAGCAGCGCAACCACAATTTCGGGGGTCATCGGCATAAACAATCCGATTGGATCGCCTCGTCCCAGTCCCAGGCAACGCAGGGCGTTAGCTGCCTGGTTCACCAGGTGATGTAATTCAGCATAGCTCAGGCTGCGAACCTGGCCTTCTTCACCTTCCCAGATCAATGCTGTTTGAGCCGCTTGGGAGGTGGCGGCGTATTTGTCCAGGCAATTATGGGCGATATTCATCTTCCCGCCAACGCACCAGCGTGGAAACGCATTACCCTGCGATAGATCGATTACCTTGGTGTAGGGTTGGTAAAACTCAATCTGCAGGAATTTCAGCACTGCTTCAGTGAACCAGGCGACATTCTGCGTCGAGCGCTCCATCAGCGCTGCGTAATCTCGCATACCATGCTGACGCATAAAGCAGGTCAGGTTGGCCCGTTGAATGCTCTCGGGGGTCGGTTTCCAGACGATTGGGCCGCTAAAATCGAACGTCTCGCTCATTGCTGCTCCAGGTGGGACCTTGGCCTGTTTATGGGCGGGTAAAGAAGAATACGGGCAAAATCAGGATCAGGAAGCTGGCCAGGTTGGCAAGGATAGCTACGATCCAATTCAATTGTTGTGTACCTGGCTTAAGCCGGTTGAGCACCAGGCCCTCAAGTAGCATGGCGATCACGGCGCTGCCGGTCACTCCAAGCCAGCCTAGGCGTTGCAAAGACATCAGACCCGCTGTGATGAGCAAAGCTGAAGCTAGGTTAACCAGGAAAGCCGCCCTCAGGCAAGCCTGGAAGGTGCCCCAGTTAAGCAGTTGAAAGACGGCGGTCTCGATTACCACGAAAACCAGCCAGAACAGGACTGCAGCGCCGATCTCTAAGGAGAAAACGGCCAGTTGATTCGCCAATACGGCTCTCCTGAATTCGGTGATGCCGTATTATAGCAGATGCCGGTTTTCCTTGAACCAATGGACGGTATCGGAAAGGGTGATGAGTAAGGAGCGTGGGGAGTAGCCCAGCTCAGCCTGGGCTTTGGAGTGACTGATGATGGAATTGCTTTCGAGGACTTCGAGCGAGTAGCTGGTAAAGCGTGGCCGGGTATGGCTTAATTGGTAGTATGTTGGTGCGAGGTGAGAGATGAAATGCGCCAGGGACATTGGGATGCGCAGCTTAAACAAATGGCGGCCGATTGCTTTTTGCACCGCGCTGATCAGCCCTTCAACCGAGATTTGCTCTCCAGAGAGGATATAGGTCTCACCTGTGCGACCTTTTTCGCTGGCCAGAAGCAAGCCATCCGCTACATCGCGGACATCAACAAAATCATAGGCGCCATTCACATACAATTGGGGTTTTTCTTCGACACAATCCAGGATAAGTTGCCCCATTTCGGAGCGGCGGTAATCATACGGCCCGATCACACCGGTTGGGCAGGCAATTACTGCATCCAGCCCCTGATGGGCCGCTTGCAAGACAGCCAGGGAGGCTTCGGCTTTGGAGCGGTCATACTCTCCGTAGGGATTGCCTGGGTCGAACGGGATGCTTTCATCAATGGTTCGTCCGTTTGGAACCCGCGCAAAGGCATGGATCGAGCTGGTATAAACCAGGCGTTCGATGCCTGATTGCCAGCATGCTTGGAGAATATTGAGCGTTCCCTGGACGTTGACTAAGCGGAGTAGTTTATTTTTTCCAGGCAAAATGGAGATGATCCCAGCCAGATGGAAGACCTTACGCACTCCCTGCATTGCCTTTTCTAGGCTGACGGGCTGGGTGACATCGCCGGATATAGTTTCAATTTCCAGACCTTGGATTGAGCGGCAGTCTTCGCCAGGCAGGACCAGGGCGCGCACCTTTTCGCCCCGCGCGATCAATGCACGAACCAATACATTTCCAATATGACCTGTTGCGCCGGTAACCAGGATCATAACTGCCTCCGGAGTTATTTCTCAATGCCGGTTAAAAAAAGGTCGATCGACTCTTGGGCGGCATTCCCCCAATCGGTATCCTCAGGGTAGAGTAAACCCTGGAGCAGGGCTCCCAGGGCTAGCGAAACCAGCGCGCGCGCTGTGGTCTCTGGCTCGACCGGTTTCAGGCTGCCTTCAGCAATCCCAGAGCGGACCAGGCTGGAAAAATAGGCCTGGTAGCGTTGATAGGGCTGGATGACTGCCTGCCAGATCACCGGATCGTGGCCGGCCTGGGTCCAAAATTCCAAGAACATTGGCAGCCGGCCACCAGCCTGAGCGAATACCTGGTGCATCAACCTGGAGATCTGGCGCAGCGCTTCGGGGATATTGGCGGCTCCCAGGCGACTTTCTTCTAGGTATGCATCGATACCCTGCAGCCAATTTTCCAACAAGGCCAGGAAAACTGCTTGCTTGGTTTTGAAGTGGTGGTAAAACGCGCCTTTGCTTACGCCGGCTACGGTGCAAATTTCGGCTACGCCCGTGGCGTCATAGCCATTCCTGGCGAAGCAGTCGAGGGCGGCGGCCAGGATATCTGATTTGGTTTTTATACTGCGTTCTTGCATGAGCGGATCCCTCTCTGATTGAAACCGACCGGTCGGTATATATTTTAGTTGATTTGCTTGCGACTGTCAATTGCTTCGTAGCGTATAATTGTGTAGATTAGGCTAAGTCCGGGCAACCGGTGGCCCAAACCGCGTATCCGTTGTAACCTAAATTCGACAGGCAGGAGACAGGCAGTGGAAAATTCACCGGTTATTCTGATCACAGGAGCATCTTCTGGGATTGGCGAGGCAACCGCTCGCCAGTTTGCCCGCCTGGGCTATCGGGTGGCGCTCGCTGCCCGGCGAATTGGCCGGTTGGAAGCCATCTCAGCGGAGATCCAGGCTGCTGGTGGGCAGGCGCTGGCGGTAGCAACCGATGTGACGAAAATTGCAGACCTGGAACGGATAATGCAGGCCACGTTGAAACGATTTGGCCGCTTAGATGTGTTATTTAATAATGCTGGCTTTGGCCGTCTGGATTGGCTGGAGACTCTTGATCCAGTTGAAGATATCGAAGCCCAAATCCAGGTCAACCTGTTAGGAGTCATCCAGGCTACCCGTCTGGCGCTGCCTGAGATGATCGCTCAGCGACGTGGTCACATCATCAATATGGCTTCAATAGCTGGATTGATCGGTACACCGACATACTCGATTTATGCAGCCAGCAAGTTTGCCATTCGCGGCTTTAGCGAGGCCTTGCGCCGCGAGGTGGGCGTCTACGGGATCAGGGTTTCGGTCATTTATCCGGGTGGTGTAGCAACGGAATTTAAGACCCACACTAGGGCACGGCGGAAAACCGGCCTGACTACACCTAATCGTTTACGGTTAAGCTCCGAACAGGTAGCGGAGGCGGTCTGGCAGGTTGTGCAGCACCCACGCCGTAATGTAATCTTACCGCCTATCTATCGTTTAGGCGTTCTGGTTAATGCCCTTTCGCCGGGAATAGTTGATTGGGTGATTGAAAAACGATTTACCGCAATCGAGCGTAATCAGAAAGAAGCTTAACTTTTTATTCGTTCTGGGGTTTGTCCGCTGGCCGGTTATTCTGCAGGGTGCGGATGCCGTTGCGAACCTGGGTCAGATAGCGGTCCAGTTCCATCTCCAGGCGGGTTAAGGTTTCAACAGCATAGTCATCAGCTTCGTGTTTGTCGGCTTCAATCTCAGCCCTGGCCTGGGCGATGATTTGGTCGGCGCGCGCTTGTGCTGCTTGGACAATTGCATCCCGCTCTACCATCTGCTCGCTTTTCTCGCGTGCTTTGGCCAGGGTTCGGTTGGCTTCTTCCTGAGCCTGGGCGCGCAGGCGTTCAGCCTGAGCCAGGATTTGCTGTCCTTTTTTCACTTCTTCCGGGATTGCTACCCGCATCTGATCGATCAGGTGCAGGATCCGGTCTTCGTCCACAATGATATTATGGGTGAAAGGCAGGGGGCGAGCCTGGTTCAGGATTTCTTCCAGTCGGTCAACTAGGTGCAAGATGTCCATAAGGTACAATCCCTCTATCGGTCGATAGAAATGATAACTTGGTTGTTGCCCCGGGTTTTCAGATGGGCTGATGGTGTTGTTGCAACCTTTGCGCCAGTTTTGACGGACGCCATATCTAGATTACTCTGATTTTCCAGATTCGTCAATCCCGTAAGGAAGTAGTCGGGACAAGTTGCTGTCCTTCACCCAGCTCTTTGAAGCGCTTCTTGAGTGCGGTTTCCACATGCGGAGGCACCATGCTGCTGATGTCCCCACCCAGCGAAGCAATCTCGCGTACTGTCGATGAAGATAAGAAGGTGTGTTCTTCAGCGGTAATCAGGGCGATCACATCAATATCTGCCGACAGGCGGTGGTTGGCCAGTGCCATCCGAAATTCATACTCGAAATCAGAAAAGACCCGCAAGCCGCGTACAATGACGTGCGCATCAATTGCCTGGCAGAAGGTGACGGTCAGCCCGCTGTAACCCAGGACTGAAATCTTAGGTTCGTTGATAAAGGATTGTTTAACCAGGTGGATCCGTTCTTCCGGCGAAAAGACAAGCGATTTCAGCGGTTTATCGTAAACGGCGATTACCAGCTCATCAAATAGGCGGGCAGCCCGTTGAGCAATATCAATGTGGCCATAATGGATCGGATCAAATGTGCCCGGGAATACTGCTTTGACCATTAGCTGATATCTCCTTGTGGTTCTCCCCAAGCCCGGTGCAGCGCGGCTTTGAGCAGTTGGTTTTCAGGGTGGCTTAATTCCGGATCGCGTTCAAAGACCGCGATGGCATGACGCCGAGCTGTTTCGATTAGGTGGACATCCGTCAAGTTAGCGACTTTCAACTCATTGAAACCAGCCTGGCGGGTGCCCAGGAATTGCCCCGGCCCACGCTGCTCCAGGTCTTTTTCGGCCAATACAAATCCATCGTTGGTCTGGGTCATTACCTGCAAGCGTTCGTTTTCGGCGGTATCGGCACTGTCTGGAATCAGCAGGCAAAACGATTTCTCGGCGCCGCGACCAACCCGGCCGCGTAACTGGTGGAGTTGCGCTAGGCTAAAACGGTTCGCGCCTTCGATCAGCATTACCGTCGCATTAGGTACATCTACCCCTACCTCTACCACGGTGGTTGATACCAAGATATCAAATTTTCGATTGCGAAAGCCATCCATTACCAGATCTTTATCTTCCGGACGCATCTGGCCATGCAGCAAACCCAGGCTGAACTGTGGAAAATATTCTGCCTGTAGGCGCGCATGCTCATCCACCGCGGCTTTGGCGTCGCTTTTGTCGCTTTCTTCCACCAGGGGATAGATGATGAAAGCCTGGCGCCCTTGCTCGACCTGGCTCCGGATCAGGCCGTAGGCGCGCTCACGCTCTCGCGGCAGTAGAACATAAGTACCGATTGCCTGCCTGCCAGCCGGCAACTCATCCATCACGGTCAAATCAAGGTCGCCATAAA
>CAZAGA010000031.1:0-17053 GCA_964484335.1 uncultured Anaerolineaceae bacterium | reverse complement strand
TTTTTATATTTACCACAGTAACATTGCCAATCACGCGTCGGGCCAAAGATCGCCTCACAAAAAAGGCCATCTTTTTCGGGGCGCAGACGGCGATAGTTAATGGTTTCGGGTTTGAGCACCTCACCGTAAGACCAGCTGCGAATCGTCTCTGGCGATGCCAGGCTGATACGAAGTGCTGTCAATCCTTTCGTTTCCACTCTTGCCTCCTGAACCTAAATCTTAGTGGGCTGATCCGGAAATATCCCTCAAGCTTGAAGATAATAATTCCATTAGGTCTTGCCAGGCTATCAGGACCGGTTAATCGTTAGCTAGACAGACAAAGACAGCGCAAGAGATTTCCCTCGAGCGCTTTGGTTGTTGAACTCCATTCCTGGTTGGAATCGTATCTTTTAATTATATCAAGAATAACATGATCTGGTCAAGGAATTGGTAGATTTCTTAACAATAATCTAAAGTATTCCATCCTTTGGTTTCACCGCCCAAGACCATTTTACCAGCTTTTTCACGACTTGGGTTGGTTGTAAGGAATTGCCAGGTAGAACGTACTACCCACCCCAAGCTGGCTATCCACCCAGACTTGGCCGTAATGGCGTTCGGCGATCGAGTGGACGATGGATAAGCCTAATCCGCTGCCTAGGTTTTCGGGTTGGCTCGATTGTGGTCCGCGATAAAACCGCTCGAATAAACGCGGTTGGTCCATTGGTGAGATGCCAATCCCATTATCTATAACCTCAAAAATCACTCGCTCGTTTTGGGACTGCAACCGCAAAACAACTTTGCCTTCATTGCGAGTATATTTGATTGCGTTCTCAACCAGGTTGCTCAACGCTTGTTGGAGCAAAGCGGGATCTGCCTCGATCATTAAGCTAGTTGCCTGGGCTGGTAGCTCAGTTTTGAGCTGAATTTTCTTCTGGTTGGCTTGGATCTGGAAACTGTTGGCAACGCGTTCAACCAGATCCCGGGCAGAAATAAGCTCGAGCTGCAGGCTGATTCCGGATTCAATCCGGCCCTGGTCCAGCAAGTTATTGACCAAACGAGACATGCTTTCTACGCTGGCAACAATTTTTCGGGCATATCCGGCCTGCTGCTCGTTTAGTTGCCCGACCATTTCCAGCATCGTAGCGTAGCCTCGCATCAGAGCTAATGGGGTGCGTAAATCATGGCTGACGGTCGAGACGAATTCCGATTTTAAGGCATCCAATTCTTTGAAGCGGGTAACATCGCGTAGCACGCAGACCTGCCCCACGCGTCGGCCTTCCACCACGACGCCCGAGACGGCAGCTAGATATACTTGGTCATCAGAGATTATGATTTCAGCTGAGCCTTTACCACCTGTAGGTTCTTTCAGCAGCTTGAGCAACTCTTTTTGGTGGATGAAATTTTCCGCCGGCTGGCCTATTTCGGTTTCCAGGTCTAGATCGAATAATTGCCAAGCAGCCGGGTTAGCCAGCAGCAGGTGGTTTTTTTGGTCGGTTACCAGGATAGGATCCGGGCTGGAGGCCAGGATAGCTGCCAATCGCTGGCGGCCAATTTCTGCATTCAGGAACAAGTGCGCATTTGCCGCGGCAACCGCCGCCTGGCTGGCCAGGGTGGCTAAAAAGCGGACTTCATCTTCCGGAAAAGCATGCGGTTGATCATAGGCTACCCACATTGCACCGAAGGCCTGGTTTTCGTGACGTAGTCCGAAGGCGATCAGAGAGGCTGGGGCTGACTGTCCTGGGGCAAGGTTGAGCAGGCGTGGCCGGTGCAGGTTGGTCAGGATCAGGCGTTCTTTCTGGCGGGTCAGGCTTAATATTTGTTCATCCAGCTCGCTGTACAGTTTTTGAGCAGGCCCTGCATTATAAATTACCGGTTCAGATGAATTTCCCTCCAACTCGGGAACGACAGATGGCGATAAAATCACTCTTGCCGCGCTGGCGCCTTTGGAAAGCGCGGATTCAAGCACCGGTTTGATCGAATCTTCCATTTCCAGGTTAGCAGCTACGCTCTGGCTTACGCTCAAAAGCTGGTTGAGTTCGTCCAGCCGTGCTTTCAAGCTCATGCGCATCTTTTCAAAGGAGTGGCGGAGCTGGCCTACTTCATCTTCTCCTTGCGCCTGGAGTGGTTGGTCGAGCCTGCCCTTGGCGATTTCATCTGCCTCAGATGCCAGGCTTTCCAGCGAATTGGTAACCATACGTAGGCCAAGATTTAAAACCAGCAAAGCCAGCACCGACAAGATCATGATCATGCCAAGCAATGGTGTGGCAATTCGCAGCGATAATTGTTGTGCAAACACGGTCGGCACAGTTAGGATGACGGTCCAGTCCAGACCCTCGACCGGTTGGACATAGACTAACCGTCGGGTGCCATCTGAGCCAGTTTCTGTGAAAAAGGGATCAGAACGATTTAGCTCGCCGGAATAGGTGGTTAGAAGCATTCCTGGGTTGGGATGAACCAGGATGAGCCGGTTTTCATCAATCAGGATGCCAGTCGCCTGGATTTCGTCCATTCCATTTAGACTATTGATAATAGCCTGGGTAAAAGGGTTACGGGCTAGGTCCACCCGACCCAGGAGCACCCTGCGCACCGCATTATTCTTGTCCTTTACTGATGCAATGAAAGACACCTGGGCAGTATTGCTGCCCACAGCTGGCGAAGCCGTGTAACTCTGGTTCGGTATTCCTGCCAGGGCTAGTTCGATTCCAGTTAGCTCCTCCATCAGTGCCTGGCTGCCAGTATGCTGATAAGAGGGGTAAGCATTGATCGTTTCTCCCAGTTCATCCAATACGACCAACTGGCTGAAAAAGGTCCCTGTCTTGATCATATTTTCAAGTAGGGCTGGCAACTGTTCCGGCGGAGTGGTATAAAGGCGCTCTTCAGTCCCCATTTGGGCAATTATCGTCTGTCCGGTTTCCATGAAGAAAGGGAGCTGGTTTGCGACTGTTTGCGCCGTTGTGGCCATTTGATTTTCGAGCATGTCCTCTGCCACACGCTCAGAAACAATCCAGCTTCCGGCTAGTAGAGTTACTACTAGCAGAAAGGCGATCGGAGCAATGCTATAGATAAAGCGTGCTTGCAGGCTGCGTTCGGCTGGTGAAGGCAGTAACCGTCCTTTGCTTCCCCAAATTGAAGGGAAGAACAGGCTTACCAGCTCGGCTGCCAGTCCGGATAGGATCAAGACGACACTGGTCGAGATCCAGGCAGGCGCCAGGTTGTTGATTGCGTAATCCAGGCGGATAACCGGAGCTCCGGGCACGGTAAATGGAGCGCTTACCAGGTATAAAATCGGGTACACTAGAGCCAGGCAGAAAGCCGCGAAAACTGGCCGGCGGAGCAGCCGGTAGAAATTTGTGCGATAGCGTTGGTTGATCGCGGCGCTGTATAGAACTGCAAGCAGGGATATTTCCAGGGGTAGGTACGCGCTATGGTTTCCCCAAAAAGCGCTGAAAATCCCGGATGCTAACCCGATGAGTGCAGCGGGTGTTGGTCCAAGCAACCCGCCGGCCAGGATCCAGGGCAAGCCAGAAAAAATCATAATCCAATGTTCAGCCGCCCCGGCCAAGATCGCTGACGGAGCCTGGGCGAATGGCTGGGTGACCTTAAATCCAAAGAACAGGCTGGCGACCGGGGTCAGAAGTAGCAGGATCAAGAAGAACAGGCGCTGGATTTTTCCCCTGGTCCGGTTATAGTTCTTCCAATGGTACGCGGCAAGTATAATCAGAATGGCCAGGATCAACCATACCACCCAGCCGACCCAACCTACCGGGAAACTGAGATTTGCGTTGGATGAAAAAAGGAGGCTGAACTCAAATTTCATGGATAAATGCGTTTTTGGACTATGGCCTTGAAATTTCCTGGCAGATATTTCGATTATAGCATTCTTTATTCCGACCTGCACTTCTCACTGCCATAGGATCGTGTCCTGGGTTGCCTGGTCTAGATCCGCATACACCCCGCGTTGCTCAGAAGGTAGTGCCCTGGCCAGGATGTACATAGCTTCATCCGACATTTTACGTAGCTCCTCGCGATTGGCGCGATGGAGTTCGGGCCGGAAACAGAACGGCTTTCCAAAGCGGACTTGGGCTTTGGGCCCTGCCCACCGCTTGGTCAAGGGGAGAGTAGGAAAACCTATCGTTCCACTGATTGCAACTGGTACAACCGGAACCCCGCTGCGACTGGCCAGGTAGGCAACCCCTACCCGCGCCGTTTGGAGTTGTGGGCCGCGCGTGCCTTCTGGGGCGACCAGGACGATCTCCCCTGCTTTGAGCACTTCAAAGACTTGCTGGATCGCCCGCCGGTCGAATTCTTCTCTGCGGACCGGGATCACGCCCCAGATTTTAGGGAGAATTCCGATCACCGGGTAAGTATAGACCTCTATTTTTGCCATTGGAATGATATTGCGTGGCAAGACATGCATCACTACCAGGGGATCGATCAAGGCAATATGATTGATCATTAGGATTGCCGGGCCACTCGTGGGTACGTTGTCGATCCCGTCTACCTCTCCGACACGGGCTAGCAGGCTGAAGCCAATTGTGCGCATTAAAAAGCGTAGAAAACGCCGCCGCGATTCGTAACGGGCATGCTGATAAGGTTGCGCAGGCAAATTCTTCTGATCCAAATTTTTAGCCATTCTGATAAATACCCTTATACTCGTCTGGCAGTAATGCCGCAATTTGCTGCATCATCCGCTGGGTGCCCTGTTCGATCAAAATCTGACGGGAAAGTGTCGCTGGCTCGCTGCTTAACGATGATCCCTCGATTTGGAATGGCCGGCCAACAGTGAAGGTAACTGGGGTTCTTCGTAAACGGCGCAGGTTGGCAAGCAGGCGTTCGTTCTGAGTTCCGGTAATGGCCAGGGGCAGAACCAGGGCGTTGGATCGAACCGCCAGGAAAGCAGCTCCCCGGGTGGCTTCTTCCAGTGCCCCTGTCAAGCTCTCCCTCCCTTCTGGATTGATCATCACCATCCGGTCCTCTGAGAGGCCTTGCAGGGCGGCGCGTAAAGCCTGGCGGTCCGGTTGGCCGCGCCGGATCCAGATCACCCCATAAGCGTCTATAACCCTGCCTAAGATTGGAAGGTCAATCAACTCAATCTTTGCAATGGCTTCAATCTGGCGTGGTAGCAACGCGATTTTCAGGATGTCGTCTGCATCGCCAATATGATTAGCAATCACCAGAACCGGTCCGCTCAATGGGACATTTTCTAATCCCTGGACAACCGGTCGGGTCAGCCAAAAGACCAACCGGCGCGCCAGCCAGTTTAAAAAACGGCGGAGACGCCGTCGGCCGCGATTCAGCTCCGGTAGACGGACCAACTCAGAGCGGGTGAACTCACTGACTGGTTTCGCGGTCGTTGATGGGTTGGGCATAAACCCCTCGATATTCATCGGGCAAAAGATCAGCAATCCGGTACATGATGAAGTCAGTATTTTGCTGGCGCATTGCTCTCATCGCGGCGGGATGCGCTGGCTCACCATCTACGAGCTGATCAGCCCCGAAGTGGATCGGCTGGCCAACGTTCATTTCCAGCAGCGGTCGTTCGCCATGGATGGCGCGTGAGAAAAAATCATCCGTAGTGCCGACAACCCCCACCGGGATTACTGGCAAACCAGTTCTTTCGACCAGGTAGGCAATTCCTGGCCTGGCTCTGCGCATTCCAGGAAAATGGGACCGACCGCCCTCAGGCGCGATGACCAGGGGTCGCCCGGCCTGCAGCGCAGCCAGCATTGTCTCGATTAACTGCCGGTCGTACTGGCCCCGGTGAACCTGGATGCCACCATACATGCGAACGACGGTCGCTTGTCCAGGTTTGGCCCAGATTTCTGCCGCGCCGATCACCTCGGGAGTAGTTGGCCAGAAGGCTGCCAGGAAGGGAGGATCGTAGATCGAAACGTGATTCATTGCCACCAGGTAAGCGCCCTTAGCAGGGATATGTTCTTTACCATTCACTTTTACCCTGGCCAGCAGGTGAAAAATGCCTCGAAAGGTCGGCCGCATGAACACGCGCGCCAAGCGATTCTTTAAGGGTACACGGTAAGGTATCAACCCCGCTGCTCTCTGATCGTTTGAATTTGTTGTCGCAGCAGGGCCAGAACCTCATCAATGCTCAGGCGGTCCGAGTCCAAAATGAGGGCATCTTCGGCTGGGCGCAAAGGAGCAATAGCTCGGGTTGAGTCAATTGCATCTCTGGCAATCACTCCGGACAGGATTTCGTCATAGTTCGAGGTTTCACCGCGCTGGAGCTTTTCGAGATGTCGGCGACGAGCTCTCTCTTCTGCCGAAGCGTCGAGATAGATTTTGCAATCCGCCTCTGGCAGAACCACTGTGCCAATATCCCGCCCAACCATAACAATCCGACCGCGCTGACCGATCCGGCGTTGTTGCTCGCTCAAGGCGCGCCGCACCCCTGGATATGCCGAAACCTGCGAGACGTTCGCATCGACCTCGGGTTGGCGAATTTTCCAGGTGATATCCTCATCTGCAATCAGGATATCGCAGGCGCGCCCATCAAGGACAGATGCTGGTAGGATTTCGATCTGGCTGTTTTCTGCCAGGCTTGTGATTGCTGCTTCGTCATCGATTGAAACTTGTTGGTCTAAGGCCAACCAGGTTACTGCCCGGTACATCACCCCAGTATCAAAAAAAAGGTATCCCAGCCAGTCGGCGATTTTCTTACCTATCGTGGTCTTCCCAGACGCCGCCGGCCCATCGATGCTTACGATGAATGGCGCCGGTCTTTCACCTGGCGAGTTTTTTAGCACAAGTTCAGAAGATGTGGGTTCAAGCGGCATAGCGGCATCCAATCAGGGAGGTTCCAACGGGTCTGTGTAAGGTACCGTTTCGTCGGGGGGATTCTGGGAGCTGGAAGGCAGTTCCAGGCTGCCTCCGGGAAACAGGTCGCTACGTGCCCACAGGATGATATTTTCGGATTGAACTGGTGCACGCTTGAAGGTCAGCCAGCCGCTCCAATCTGGAGGCAGCGCGCCGGTCCACCCTGGAAACCTGCGCCAGGAAAAGTCTTGCCCGCGGTAGGAAGCAGTTAAGGTGGGGGTTTCCTGGCTGAGATTGGTGATCAAGATCGATGGTAACTGGTTTGCGGGCAGGGTTGCACTGCTTGCCGGCTCGATAACACTTACCTGATTGTAGTTGCGTAGCGCCCAACGTAACGAAGGTGTATCAACTTCGGTCAGGATGTCAATGGTCTCGGGGCGGCCCGTGCTCCAGTTCGACAGGTCTTTTAGTGTTGAGAGCATCAAATCTGTCTCGCCCGAACCTGGTGTCAGGCTCCACAGTTCTTGAGGTTGGTTGGGTCGGAGAAAGGCTGCGCCCCATAACATTGAAATTGAAAACAGGCTCAACGCACCCAGGCTGCCCCAGCTAATTCCTCTGCGGGCTACTTCCCAAGACCAGCCGAGCTGGATTAAGATGCTGGTCAAGGCGGTTAATGCCAGGATACCCAGGATTATAAAGATTCGAGCTGTTCGCTCTGGATCCTCGGCCTGGAATCGACTGAGCGACGCCAGGCTGTACCAGAGTAAGCCCATGAAAATAACCAACAAAATGGCATGCAGGGTAGAAGTCAGGTTGATCTTTTCAGTCGGGAATACTTTTGCTATTTCTGTCGCAGCTAGGATCCAGGCCGGTACCAGGACCCAAATTAAATTGCTCGCCTGGCGAGCTGGGTTGAGTAAAGCCAGGCCAAGCCCAACCACAATCCAGAACAGTAGAACCAGGCCGAGTACCCGATTTCTTCGCTCACCAGAGAAAAACCCCGCCTTGATTCCGCCGATTAAGCCGAAAATCACAGCAATCGGTTGGTAAATCAGCAAAGCAGCCAATAAGCGCAGGCCGGGCATTCCAGGATTCCCCAACCAGGCTCGGAAATATGCCGGCAGTGTTTCAAACCAGGCAGCCAGCCCACGCGGATCAGACAAGAAGGAGCTGCTGACTAGGATAACGCTACCCGCCAGCGAAAGACCAAACCATTTTAAATCTGGTTGGCCTATAGCATGTTCTTGCTCCAGATCGAGTTGGGTCGGGCTGGTTTTGTTCATTAACCAATAAGCCGCCAGTGTAGAACCCAGCACCAGCAGCCCGTGGACCGCTGCTGGTCCGGAGAGTAGCGCAAGGCCGGCGACGGCCCCAGCCACGCAGCTATCGAACAGGACCCCAGGCCGGCGGCTTAAGAAGAGCCCTATCGCCACCAGGCTTAAGCTCAGAGCAGGCATTGGGCTGCCCGCCTGGCGGGATACCACCACCAAACCGGGTGAGAGAGCCAGGCCGAAAGCCAGGACCAAGGCAGCCTGGCGGGATAGCAGGGGAAGATCTTCTGATTGACCAGCACGACGATCCTGCCAGGGCCGGATGAGTGCGTTTCGAATGAACAGCGGCAATAACACCAGCAGCGATCCAGTCAAAGCTGGCCACAGGCGCGCCAGGAAGTTCGTACTGCCAAACAGCTCAAACAGCCACCGGGTCAGGCTGACGTAAGCAGGCTGAGGATCAAGGAACTGCCCTAAGCTTCCCTGGCTGCCAGCTAGCGCCTGTAGCGCCCAGGTGGCTTCCGTGTCGGTTAATGGGGCTGCGCCTAAGCCGACTAGGCGTAGGCTGAGACCCAGCAGCATGGCGACGAGATATAGGAGATGTTCAAAGGTGATTGGCTTGAGCTTCATAGTTCTCTACGACCCGGCTGCGGGCACTTGGTAAATGGTGAGATTGCCTTGCGAAAATACCACGGTAAGAGTGGTATCAAATTTACGCAAGGCACGTGTCAGATTGCAGGCGCGGCTGGTATCACTGCATAATTGTTGGATGTAAGTCATCTCGGTCTGTCCCACAATGACATATTTTACTCCCCAACGTTGGAGTAGGCTAAGAGCCAGGTCTGCATCTTTGGTGGTGTAAATGGTCTGGATATCCGGTTCACGCCGTCCTTGCTCATCATAGTTGCCTCGCCATTGGGCTTCGTGGTAGGCCCAGCCCAGCAAGGTGGGGATGCCGCTAAAGGCGCTGATTCGTCCCTCGTAATTATAAGATTTTCCTGGCGCTTCCAGGATCCCATCTGCACCGGTCGCGTTGGCTTGCAGCCAGGCAATGGCCGCCCAGTCATCCGGATTCGCCCTGGCCAGGTTGGATGTGCCATCCAGGGCGGCCGGGCCGCGAAATCCATTCGCCCGAGCATACGTCGCGGTTAGTGGGTAGACCATCCCGGCTGCCAGGAGGAACAGGGCGCCAGCCATGAAAATCCCTCGCCCTGGCTTGCCTAGGACCGTTTTGGCGCGCTTCCACATCCACCAGACGCTAAAAGCACTGGCGCACCCCAGCATCACCCAGGCCTGGTAGTAAAACTTGAAGACAGTGTTCATCCGCACGCCAAAGTTATCTCGTAAATAAAATAGCTCAACGCTCAATGCCAGCGTGAGTCCGAGTAAAACCAACAGCATGACGAAAGATTGGCTTGGATTGATCCAAAGGCGAGCTTGAGTAGCTGGTTCAGTTTCGTCGAAATGTTCGGCCTGTCGGTGTGAACTGATTTGAATCAGGTTGCTCAGGGCCAGGCTGATTAATCCACTGAGCAGCAGATATAGCCAGGGTGAGGTTAATCGATCTAGGGCGAACGTTTTTAACGCCTTTTCCAGGTTGCCCACGCCAAGCAAATTTTGAACGACTTGATTACCGGCCTGCCCGGCTGCTAGGATGGTGACACCAAGTAGGATGGTAATCCCCAACAGGGATGCAGCGAGGATGCCCGCCCAAATTTTCAGTACCGTCAGCCAGCCTGCATTGCGAGAGCCGGTCTGCACCCGTCCTTTGCGTGCCTGGGCGGTCAGTAAATAAGGGGTAAGGATGGCGATGAAACCCCCAAACATTACGAGGAACTGGGGTAAACGCGTTGGGCGGAACACCTGGGGCAGGATTCCACCTGCTTGGGAGCTGAAACCTACATAAAAGAAGATGTAAATAGCTATTGCCCCGGCGAGCAAACCGGCCCCGGTAGTGATCGTTCGGGCGATCAGGTAGCGGTCGATCGTCCCTGAGCGAATGGCTTCACCAATTGCGAAAGCCAGGGCCGCTAGGCCGAGGTAAATTGGCATGTCCCAGGTGTTTAGAAAGCCAAGCGACCCGATGCAAAAAGCTGTGAATAACAATAAGGCCCAGTCTTGACCTTGCCATAAAAAAGCCCAGCCACTTGACAACGTCCTGTGATCATCAGAAACCTGCCTGGCCTGCCGCAAGAGCAGGTTAAATGCCAGACCAATTGCCAGTAAAACAAAAGGCAATGCCAGTACATGGGGGTGGTTGTCGCCAAGCAGGAAGCTAAATAAGGGAAATTCCGTGATCGGGCTAACCGTCATGGGCTGACCAGCCAGGTCATAGTCCTGCAGAACGCGCGAGGCACGCCAACCAAAACCAAAAAAGCCGCCGTTTGGCATCCAACTCCCGGTAACAGGGTTGCCAACCAGGTCGGGGATGTCCAGCCAACGCCAGAATCTCTCTGGCAATAAGCCCCGCGCATAAATGCTCTCCAGAAATCCGGCCAGGTTTCCTAAGATACCGACCATAATCGCGCCAAGCAGACCAAAGCCAGCCGCCTGTCGCCGACCTGAACCAACGCCAGCCAGGAACGTACCATCTGGGCGGAGCCTTTTTTGACGCTGCAGCCGGTCGACCATGATCAGGTTATAAACGATCCCAAACGCTCCGCACAAAGTCAGGGCAAACAACAGAGCATCATAGAGCTCAAAACCCACTCCGGCTGGGACGCCGGTAAAGCGAGTTAGCAATGCCATCATGACATAGCCAAAGTAGTAATAGGATATTGAAAAACCGGAAAGCCAGGGATCGAGCGGTGGAAAGCGAGGGCTGTTCAGAACACCGTTCAAAAAAGCCATTTCCATGAACTTTTCACCGCCAGCGTTCATAATTTTTTCTGGGGTGTAGGCGCGCAGGATCGCCCACCCCAGGAAGGCCAGGCTGAACAAGATTTCGACTGCCAGGATCAAGCGTTTGTTGTCCTGGATGTACTGCAAGAGTTCATTCCACATTTTCTTCTGGATAACCAGATAGAGCGAGATGCCAAAGACCGCGCAGATCGAGATCAACACACCACCGCTGTTGTTCTCGATAAAACCGGTCATCGCGCCGATCCAAAGCAGGTAGCTGGCGATCAGTAGGCCGATGACCTTCGAAAAGGTATAGCCTCGGTCGGGTAGCCAGCGCAAGCCCCAGGTAGCGATGGGCAGCGCAGCTAGGCCGAGGATTTCTACCGACAGCCACCAGGAGAGTATAGAAGCAAAGGAATTGAACCCATCCATATCGATATCCGTCGATCAGTCGCCGACCTGGTAAATTACCGTGCTGCCATCTCGATAGACCGCCTTCCACAGGCTGCCTTCCAGGGCCTGGAACTTCTCCAGGCCAGGCCCCGCATAGATGTTGCGCTCCAATTGGCCGACGACGATATATTTTACGTTATATTTCGCCAGGAAAGCAACAACGCTGGCCGGATCACTGGTGGTGTAGAAATTGTCGATTTCTGCAATTCGCTCGCTGACCCAGACGCCAGGTGTCAACGCCCGCTGCTGCTGTTGGTGCCACTCCCAGCCAACTACCCCTGGGAGGCCGGTATAGATTGAGAAGCGAGATCCCCAGCGGTAAAGGTCGCGCAAGTTGGCTTCGACGATCACCGGAGAACCAGCGACATTCTCTTGCATCCAGCGAATCGCGCGCGCATCCTCGGAGAGATCCATTACGCCCATCCAGTCATAGCTGGCGTAATTCATGTAGGCCATACCATCTAGGCTGTGTGGGGCTGGGTCAGACATCCGGTCCAGGATTTTCGCTCGCCCGGCCGTCAAGGGGTACAAAGCTACACCGCCGACCAGTAACACAAATAGGATGCTCCAGGTATTGCGCCAGCCGGGTGTCCACTCAAGGATCGAGCTCAACAACCATCCCAGGGCAGCCGCTGCACAGACGGCGAACAGTGTCCAAACCTGCAGGTAGAACTTGAACACGGTGTTCATCCGGCCGATATCGCCGACCAGGACGATCACTTCCACCATCAGGGTTAAAATTAATCCGGTACCGATCATAAACAAGGTGAATCGCTTGGCGTCTGGCTGGTCGCGTCGCAAGATCAGTACGCCAGCCCAGGCGGCCAGCGGTAAAGCCAGCCAGGCTACGGCAATGCCGTTTCCGAAAGGTGCATCACTTGCACCAGGCAGTTTGATTGCTAGCGATACTGTCAACAAGAGTAAGAATCCCATTGCCCCAAAGATTAGCCCGCGATAAGGCTCAAGCAGGCGCAGCTTCGAGAACGGAGTCTTCGCCATCCAATCGCGCGTTTCCCAGGCCAGCCAGGAAGCAATGACAAACAAGAATAGGCCCCAGTGGACCAGGTACGATTTTAGGGGTGTGCGCAGTCCTTGCCAGAGATCGATTTTGCTGTAGCCGAGTCCATACCATTGGGCAAACGGTTGGTAGAGCATTAGGGAAAGAAGAATCAGTAGGCCGACACCGCTGAGAGTGATGACGGCGCGTTGGGCTATGGCTGGTAAACTATTCCAAATAACCCAAATGCCATGCTCCTTGTCTGGCGGGACAGGGTTGCGCTCGAAGCTGGTTTGCTGCGAATTTGTGTCCTTTGCAGGTTGAGGGCGGTAGTTCTTCCATAAACTGTAGGCCAGGGCGATTCCTGCCAGGGCCAGGTAAGGATAGAAATCCCAGGTGTTCGTTGGGCGCAACGCTCCAATCGCCAAGCCGCCCAGGAAAAAGCCCAATACGGCCCCAGCTCGGGTTTTCCAGCGAGCCCCTGAAAGCAGCACAGACAGGCCAAATCCCAGGCTCAACAGGGTCAGTGCAAGCGAGTATAGGTGAGCATGTGGATCGGCATATAAGACGGTAAAGAATGGAAATTCGGTGATCGGCTCGACTTCGCCTGGCGCTGGGATCGCCCGGCTGGGATTCCAATACCAGTCGCCTATGCCATACGGTAGCGGCGTACCGGCCAGGTTACGCAAGAAACCCTGGAAAGCCCAGCCCAGGCGCGTCCAGAGCGCCGCGCCTTCGATTACCCCTCCGGGCGCAACCAGGCGCTGGAAGCCTTCATAAATCATCTTGACGGTGCCCAGGTTACCCAGCACCGCCATCCCGAGCGCACCTGCCAGCCCAACCAGGAAGGGTTTTACTGGCCTTGAGCCGTCTACCGGTCGGCTGCCGTGGTATAGATTCCAGGCAATCGAAAATGCACCCAGTCCGATCAAAGCGAACATAGTGGGTAGGATCAGGTTATATGCGACTGCCGGTGTAATGCCCAGCCACTTCACCAGGGTGCCCACCAGGACAAAACCATAATAGTAATAATTCAGGTACCCCCCCGCGAACCATGGATCGTAGGGTGGGAATGAGCTGCTCTTCAAGATAGCGTTGAAGTAGGCAAAGTCCATCGGCTTCTCGCCCCCCTTATAAGGGTGCCAGAGGTCAGGATTCCCAATCCGGATCAATAAGCCAACCAGGAAGAAAGCCAGGAAGAGGCCTTCGACCATCAGGTAATATGATTTGTTATCCCGCCATTCGCTGGCTAGCTCCTGGCGCTGCTTAATTGCTAGCCAGGCACCGCTGACAGCCAGTACCAGCAGATTCACGCTGATCACCGGTCGGGTAAAGGTTAAAATCTTCAGCCAGTTGGATGGATTGTGCAGCGAGCCAGCCAACCAGGCCAGGTATGAAAGAATTAATAAACCGGCAATCCGTGCCAGGGGATAGCCTCGATCAGCCAATCCAGGCAGCGCCATCCGGACCAGTGGATAAACCAGCCAGCCCAGCAGCATCAGGCTGAGATACCAGACGGTGCTGGCGGCCCACTGGTTCCGATTCAGCAGCGCTGAGGGATTAAAGAGCTCTGCCCAGGTACCGCCGCGCTGCAGCTCAACCCAGCGTTCGATCGGCAGCAATAAATCGGCAGGGTGGGATGAAAACTTAAGCGGGGCCAGGCGGATCACTTTATTAAAATCAACGCTGCCAAGCAACTCGCTGACCTGCTGGGGGTCATAAGCAGCCGTCTTCTTAAATATCAATACTTTAGGGTGATCATAAACGGTGAAAGCTTCTTCGGCGAACTGGTCATTGATCCGAAAAGGACCAAGAACCGGATCGGATTGTTCAATCTTGACTAATTCAAAGCCTAGCTTTCCCTGAAACATCCCCGGTTTTGCCACGCGATAGCACCAGACGATATCTTTCTCGGGCGGGCAGCCAAGTAAATTCCGGTAATATAAAGTAGTCATTGGGAAGCGTTCAGGGATGCGCGTCAGGCTGCCCCACTGGCGGTTGGAAGAAATCGCAATCCAATCCGATTCGTTCAGGATCCGGGTGAAACGGGCCAATTTTTCTGTTGTATCATCCCAATACATGTTGAAATTTAGTTCCAGGGGATAAATACCGCCAAAGGGGTCATAGCCATCCAGGCGCACTGGTAAGCCGTCGTCCCACTCCCCTTCGTTCGCCAAACCAGCTCCTACAAAGCTAAAGGCCGCCTGGTCCTCGCGAATCGCCAGGGATAGTTCAGCCTTCTGGCCTCCAGTCAGGTATATCGGTTCACTCACCTTGAACTGGTATCCTGGGCCACGACTATCATCCACCAGCACCGGCTCGGCGGTGATAGTTTGGGTAATAGGCGTGGGTTCGTTGTCAGAAGTTTTAACCGTGACCAGCAGCATAACTGGTTCTGTCGCGTTCACGGGCTGGTCACCAGCCGGCTGAAAAACTTCCGTCAACAACCCGTTAAGCTGTGGGGCAAACTGGCTATTAGCTGCCAGGCCTTGCCAGCCGGCTGCCACCTCTGAAAAGGCAGGGTAATCATTGCTTTGCCCATTTTCGTCGATAAAACGCAGGCTGGCGCTGGTGTTTAGTAGTAAGCTTGGCACTTCGCCAATGGCTTCCAGGCGAAGCTGGTAGCCCTGGCCTTGAATAAGCTGGATGGGCGAATCAAATCGTATCGTGTAAGGTTTACCTTTTTCGCCTTGCTGGACTGGTCCGGCGTCGATCGTTAAGCTGGTGGAAGCGAGTGATGTTCCATCATGCCCCAGGAGCGAGACAATAAGGCTGTCGCTGCGCTCTGCCAGGGTCAGGTTTCGGGCAGATGGGAAATAGATTTCCGATAAGAGTCCTGTCTCACCGGGATTGAACCCAACGGTATAGGGCATCCCGGCCATAATGCTGCCGTTATATGGAAAGGGCAGCGGTTGGTTGAATTTGCCCTCGGCCGTCTGGATTTGCAGGTTGATCGGCCCGGGGATATTTTGATAGATCCAGCGTGAAGCGGCGATCCGGGTGATCGGCCGGGTGTAGATGCTGCTAAAAGCGAAGGCATAGCCCAATGTGAGCAGGAGGGCAGCTATTCCGGCTCCAGCGGCAAGAAGTTGTTGCCAATTTAAGCGGATCCGTCTGGCGCCAGGCTTTCGGCTGGGCGCGCTAATTCGCCTGTCTTTTCCGGTTTCCCACAGGTGAACAACACCCCAGGCCGCAAAGGTCGCCAGCGCCGGGTATATGGGAAGCTGGTAGCGCATGGTGGGGTTAATCGGCAGGGATTGCCAAACAAAAAAAGCACCGGTCCACAACCAGAGCAAGAGATGCTTGCGGTCGCCTTTCAGGATTTCCCAGCCGGCCCAAAGAAAACCCAAACAGGCCAGGACGCCCAACGGTAGGCCGAGTCCCCAGACGGTCAGGTTCTGGAACGAGAACCAAATGGGCCGCCGGGCCCACTGCATGGCGGGCGGAAAATCCACCTCGACTGTCGCTTGACTGCGTTGTTCCCGGATCTGACGCAGCCACTCGGGATTTAGCTTCACCCCAAAGAAGCCCGGGCCGCTGAAGGCGTAAGGCTGGGCCAGGCGAAATACCAGCAGGCTGAGCGCACCGGCGACAGCCAGGTATACCAACGCCTGGCCAGCCAGGCGGTTCCAATCGGCACGTGGCTGGCGCGATATCCGGATCGCAACCGCGACAGGCAGCAAGATCGCCAGGGGCACAATGCTGATTTTTGAGGCCATGGCCGCACCATAGGCCAACCCAAAGCCAACTGACCACCAGAGCAGAGGCTGGCGGAATAACTCCCGCGCTACTTCCTGGCCATTTTCCCCTACCTCTTCGATCCTATTAGAGACTTCTTCACCGTTATCGATAGGTTGGGATAAACTGACCCTTGCTGGCTCTGCTGGTCTGTCCATGGCGATCAGGACAGCAAAATAATTCGCCAGGTAGGTGAAGAAGTTGGCGAAGGTATCCATGGTGAAGAAATGGGATTGCTGGATTTGGAGCACCGCAAAAGCTGAAAATGCGGCAGCCAGCAACCCTGTCCAGCGATTGTACAACCGGGCACCGATGAAATACGCCAGCAAGACGGAAAGCAAATCGGCAATCGCCGATAGGGCTCGACCGACCTGGGTCATGACATCAAAGCCAGATCGTCCAAAGATCAACTCAACAACCACTCGGGTGGTGAACATCGGCAAGGTGCCGTAGACATAAAACCCATGCCCGCGATTATTAGGGTTCAGGGTTGAATTCTGGGTATCAAAATATTCACCTGGGCTGATCCACACGGTCTCGAATTTTTCTTCCTGGGTGGCTGGATCGGTGGTCGGGACCAGCTTGGTCGGGCTGATGTCGGTGCCTACCCAGACCAGGAAGCGCTCATCCGGGTGCAGGTACTGGTATTCCCCCCAGTACAAGCCAGCGGCGCGCAGGTAAGTGCCTGTAGCCAAGATTAAAACGAGCAACAGACCAACAACCCAACGCCCGTTATGTCTTTTGGCGATGGGAGATTCTTGCTTGAGACCTGAAGGAACCGGATCGGTCTCTGAAGTAGGGATGAATTCAGCCATGGTCACCAGATAGCCAGGATCAACCACCGGGTTGAGCCTGGTTGCCTCCATCGACAGGGGGTACATAGAAAAGATCAAAGTCTTTGCCAGGAGTCTCGGAACGATACACAGTTAAGACGCCCTGTTGAAAGCGTTGTTGCAGGGCCTCAATGGCCACGTGATCCTCAGAATTGAGCAGGAAGAGTTTC
>CAZAGA010000030.1:14201-17096 GCA_964484335.1 uncultured Anaerolineaceae bacterium | reverse complement strand
ACCTACGATGCGATCACCGGCAACTTGAGTTCGAAGACCGGGATGGGGTCATACTCGTATGGCGATCCGTCCCACGTCCATGCGGTTACTGCCACAGGCTCGGGCTGGGCTTATCAATATGATGCCGATGGAAACATGACCCGGGGCTGATTTTCCTGTTCGGCGACCACCTGGGCTCAACCAGCGCCACGTACCGGGTGAGCGATGCGACGATAACCCGCCAGTTGTACAAACCCTGGGGCGAGCCGAGATACGCTTCGGCCAGCCTGCCGACGCCCTACACTTTTACCGGGCAGTACCACTACCTGGATGATCTTGCCACACCTGGGGCGACTGAAGGCTTTGGGCTGATGTTCTTTTAATCTTCTAGGGAAACGGTATAAGATAATTTCGAAACATCAAAATATATCGGATTAATTTCATTCGCTTGTTCTATAAGCAGCCGATCGCCTTTGAAACCCACAATTCTCAGTTTCCCGGATTTGTCGGGGCTGGGATAATATCTCCATCGCGATCCTTGCTGTACCATGAGGAATCCCTGGCTGGGTTCGCTTTCCCAAGCACCCGCAATGACCAAAACAGGATTTCCATTAACATTCCCTCTCCAGTGATTCTCGATCATTGCCTCAAATGCGTGAAAAAATGCACCAGGTTGGCCCTCAAAAATTCCGATCCTATGAGTTGATGATGGTTTCGATTTTGGGATAATTTGTGGCGTTTTAGCATTCGGTATATAGGGTTTGAGAGATTGATAAAAATTAAGCCGAACAACTTCTAAGGAGTCCGGGCGTGGAAGTAAAGCGAATACGTCGCCATCGGAACTGACGGCTGCATTTCGGGAAATTGGATAATAGTATTCAGAGAGAGGTAGACGTGCGCCGCCAAGAACATGGCCATTTGCATCAATAAAATGAATAGTCTGGTCTACTTTAATCGGCGTTACCGGCATTACGTCATTTCGAATTAAATAAAAGCTTCCATCTTGAAATACATCCAGGAAATTTAAGCCGCCCAGACCATCGGTTAGCTGGGTTTCATAGATCACCTCACCAGCAGTAACCTGGGGCGCTTGCCACAGCCCGGGCGTACTCACAAAAAAACGCCTGCCATTGCAGTTCAGACCTTGCACAATCTGGCTGGGATCAGGTTGTTTTTGAACCTCCGCAAGCGGTAATAATTTTGAGCCGGCTGCCTCCAGGATAAGCCGCCCTTCGCAATCCATCGCAACGCCGGTTAATCCACCCTCAAGCGTATTTTCAATATTCTTTGGGTCGAATGGAAATTGATATGGAATATCCTCGCTGGCGATGATCTCACCGTTGATGGTCAACCGGTGGATATGAAATTTCTGGTAAGTGGTTTCCAAAAGGATAATTTCATTTTCCTTGACCCGTAAATCTCTTGCATACCCAATTCCAAGCTCATCCAAATTAACTATCCGCAACAATTGCCCTTCCTGATCATAATTCAAGAGCCGTCTCCCCAGGGGATCAGAGATCAGGAAGGTTTTATCGGCCAGGATGGCAATCGCATTGGGACCTTCGATATTGCTGCAGCAGGTGGGTACTTTGTATTGAATCAGGTTGCCTGCTCCCACTGGAAGGCTAAATAGAGTCTGGTATAAGATTCCTGGGGATTCATAAACCAGAGGTGCTTTGCTGCTGGCATGATCTGTTACCAACGTTTTTGGAGGCATTAGGATGAAACCTGGCAATGTTGGCGTTGCCGGGCTTTGGGGCTGCTGAGGCTGAACGGGCGGCGTTGAATTCTGCTCTGGTACAGGAATCGAAGGCGATGAGGTGATTTCAGTTGTGAGCATTTTTTCTGTGGGGCTGGCTGCAATGGGTGTGCAGGATACCAGCAATCCGACCAGGAGCGCCTGTATAATGAGGCAGAGTGTCATGCAAGTCAGTCTAAAATCACCCACCTGCTCTGGCGTTTCTCTACGCATAAAGCTTATTCCCCTTCTGGCTTAAGACGATCCCTCCAACCCTAAATCCCCGGCGATGCCGCGCATCGCCAGGATCACGTTATCGACGTGCTCCCAAAGCTCCACCCCAAAATCCTCCGCCGCCTGGGCGATCTCCTCACGATTGGCGCCGGCTGCAAAGGCCCGATCTTTCCATTTCTTCTTTACCGAGGAGGCTGTAAGGTCGGCCAGTGAGCGTGAGGGGCGTACCAGGGCCACGGCGGTCACCAGGCCGGTGATTTCATCACAAGCGGCGAGGGCTTTTTCCATCTGTGATTGGCGTTCGACCCCGGTGTGCTCGGCATGGCTCAGGATGGCGCGGATGATCACTTCGTCCACGCCAAGCTCGCGCAGGATTGGCGCGCCGTCTTGGGGGTGCTGCTCCAGGCTAGGATGGATTTCCCAGTCGAAATCGTGCAGCAGGCCGGCTGCTCCCCATAGCTCCGCATCCTGGTCGAGTTTAGCGGCATAGAAGCGCATCGCCGCTTCTACCGCCAGCATGTGGCGGACCAGGCTTTCATTATTAATATATTTTCGCACGATCGCTAGCGATTGGCTGTGTTCCATCGGTATTATTGCACCTCAGCGGGAAAGATGGGTTGCGGCTCGCCCAGGATCAGCTCGGGGGGTTGGACGTGCACCTCCCACAGCGCCACCAGGGTAGCTGGGACTTCGCGCAAGTTCCACCACAGGGTGGAACGTTGGCGGTAAATTCTTCGATCGGCGGCAACTCCCTCGCCTTCCAGCCCGATGGCATGGCAGACATACAGGGCGCGCGGCAAGTGAAATTTCTGGGTGACCAGGATGGCGGAGGTGAGCTGGTAGACATGCCGCGCCCGGTAGCAGCTATCGTAGGTGCGCAAGCCGCCGTAATCCTGGATAATCGCCTCGTTCGGTACTCCCAGGCTGATCGCGTAATTGCGCAT
>CAZAGA010000030.1:7002-14101 GCA_964484335.1 uncultured Anaerolineaceae bacterium | reverse complement strand
TATTCGCCGGAGCAATTTAACCTGCAGCGGATGCAGGCTTTCGTCGCCGCGCTCGGTCACCCGCAGCAGGCTTACCCGTTGATCCACATTGCTGGCACGAAGGGCAAAGGCTCGACGGCTGCGTTATGCGCCAGCGCGCTGCAGGCTGCAGGTTACCGGGTCGGCCTGTATACTTCGCCGCACCTGGTTGATTACTGCGAGCGCCTGCAGGTTGATCTCCAGCCGATCGGGCATGCTGAGCTGGTGGCTTTGGTGGACGAAATCAAGCCGCAGATCGAGCAGATCGAGCACCTGACGACGTTTGAAATCACCACCGGCCTGGCTTTTCTTCATTTTGCGCGCCAGGAGGTGCAGGCGGCGGTGATTGAGGTCGGCCTGGGCGGACGGCTGGATGCGACCAACGTGGTTGACCCGGTCGTTTCGGTGATTACCTCGCTGTCGTACGATCACACCCAATTCTTGGGCGACACCCTGGCTGAAATTGCCGGCGAGAAAGCCGGGATTATTAAGCCGGGCCGGCCGGTGGTGCTGGCGCCGCAGAAGGATGAGGCCCGCCATGTGATTGAGCGGGTGGCGGCTGAGCGCAACGCGCCGCTCCTGGAAGTGGGCAAGGATTTTTTGTTTGCCGGGCTGGAACATTCGGTGGATTTGGGCCAGGCGCTGCTGGTCTGGCCAGCCGCAGCGCAAGCCCAGGCGGATCGTTACCTGGAAAGCGCTGGCCCTTCGACAGCAGCTGGAGAACAGCCGTCGCTCAGGGCGCCTGAGGCTGGCGGTGAGAGTTGGCCACTGCGCTTGCAGATTCCGCTGCTTGGCCAGCACCAGGTGGAAAACGCTGCTACCGCTTTCAACGCCTTGCAGGTATTCAGTCAGCAGGCTCTACCGGTCAGCCGGTCGGCGATCCTGCAGGGCTTTGCTCAAGTAACCTGGCCGGGGCGTTTCGAAATCCTCAAGCGCCGCCCACCGGTCGTCCTGGACTGTGCGCACAACCGCGATTCGGCTTTGAAGCTGCGCCTGGCGTTGGACGATTATTTCCCCGGCTTGCCGGTGATCCTGGTTTTTGGCGCTTCTGAAGATAAGGACATCGAGGGGATGTTTGTCGAGCTGTTGCCGCGCGTCCAGCAGGTGATCGCCACCCGCTCCTTTCACCCGCGCGCCATCGATCCGGAAAAGCTGGTTGCCCTGGCCCACCGGGACGGGCGACCGGCGCGGGTGATTGAGAAGGTGGAAGAAGCCCTGCCGGAGGCGATCCGTCTGGCCGGGCATGAGGCCCTGGTGCTGGTGACCGGCAGTATATTTGTCGCCGCGGCTGCCCGCGATAGCTGGTACAATGACATAAAATTGTAGATGAAGCGGGCGGTTTCGACGCTCAATTCATCTACAATTTTCACTGCTAGGGAGTGTGCGATGCGCGATAACGATTGGTATTTAAGGGACGAAGAAGACGAGTTTGGCGAGGCTCTCCACCGCCGGACCGAAGAGCTGTACAGTGTGCCGGATTCGATTCCGGACCAAGACGGCCTGATCGAGTGTCCGGTGCTGCCGATGCGCGATATGGTGGTTTTCCCGCATATGGTCTCGCCGATATTCCTCTCGGCGGAGGCCGCTATCCAGGCGGTTGAAGAAGCGCAGGCCAAGGACCAGACTGCGATTGCCCTGACCCAGCGCGATCCGGATGAAGATGAACCCGGACCGGGGGATTTCTATCCGATTGGCGTCGAGCTAGCCGTTGGGCGGCTCTTGAGTATGCCGGACGGCTCCAGCTCGGCCCTGGTGCAGGGCCGCCGGCGGGTGGAAGTGGTCGAGCTCCGCAAGCAGGGCGCCTTCCTGGTCGCCCGCGCCCGCCCGCTCTACGACGATGTTGAGGTTGACCGCCAGACCGACGCCGCCATGCGCACCGCTCTGGAAATGTTCCATAAATGCGTCCAGCTTGACCGCAGCCTGCCCGAGGAAGCTTACCTGTATGCGATGAACATCGAAGATCCGGGCTGGCTGGCAGATATGATTGTCACCTCGATTGCCCCGCCGCTGGCTGACCGGATGGAGGTTCTGGCGATGGTGGACCCGGTCGAGCGCCTCAACCAGGTCATTCGCCTGTTGGCCAAGGAAGCCGATGTGCTCGAGCTGGAGGACCAGCTCCACAACCGCGCTCAAAGCGAGGTCGATCGCACCCAGCGCGAGTTTTACCTGCGCGAACGGATGAAGGCGATTCAATCCGAGCTGGGCGAGGGCGATCCGTGGGCCAGGGAGGTGTACGAGCTGCAGACGCGGGTCGAATCGGCCGATCTACCGGAAGAGGTGCAGGTGCGCGCTCTGCGTGAGGTCGAGCGCCTGGGGCAGATGCCGCCCATGTCGCCCGAGGTGGGGATCATCCGCACGTATATCGAATGGATCCTGGACCTGCCGTGGACGGCTGAGACCGAAGATAACCTGGACGTGCGTCATGCTTCAAGCGTCCTGGAGCACGATCATTACGGTTTGCCGCGCGCCAAAGAGCGCATCCTGGAATATATTGCTGTGCGCAGCCTGAACCCGAAGCGTCTGCGCCAGCCAATCCTGTGCTTTGTCGGCCCGCCCGGGACCGGAAAGACTTCGCTCGGGCGCTCGATCGCCGACAGCCTGGGGCGCAAGTTTGTCCGCCTGTCGTTGGGCGGTGTGCGCGACGAGGCGGAAATTCGTGGCCACCGGCGGACTTATATCGGCGCGCTGCCGGGGCGGATCCTGCAGACCATGCGCCGGGCGGGTACGCTCAATCCGTTGTTTATGCTGGACGAGATCGACAAGCTTGGCCAGGATTTTCGCGGCGACCCGGCTTCGGCCTTGTTGGAAGTGCTCGACCCCGAGCAGAACTGCGCTTTTTCCGATCATTACCTGGAACTGGCCTATGATCTATCGCGGGTAATGTTCATCACCACTGCCAACACTACCGCGACCATCCCGCCGGCGCTGCTCGACCGGATGGAATTGATCGAGTTTCCTGGCTATATCGAAGAGGAGAAGCTGGAGATCTCGCGCCGTTTCCTGGTGCCGCGCCAGGTGGAGGAGAACGGCCTGGAGTCGGAAGAATTCCGGATTACTGAACAGGCCCTGCAGCGGATTATCCGTGAATACACCTTCGAAGCGGGGGTGCGCAACCTGGAGCGGGAAATTGGGCGCGTCTGCCGGAAAATTGCCCGCTTTAAAGCCGAGAAAAAGCGCTTCCCAACCAATATTGGCGCCTCGGCAATCGAGCGCTTCCTCGGCCCGCCGCAGTTCTTTAACCTGGAAGCGGAGCTGCAAAACGAAGTTGGCGTGGCTACCGCAGTAGCCTGGACCGAGATGGGCGGCGAGATCATGCCTGTTGAAGTCCTGCTGGTTGAAGGTAAGGGTAACTTGCAGATCACCGGGCAGATTGGGAATGTCATGCAAGAATCCGCCCAGGCTGCGCTGTCTTACCTGAAGAGCCGGACACGCGAGTTTGGCGTCGATCCGGAAGTGTATGAACAAATCGATATTCACATTCATATCCCGGAGGGAGCGATTCCAAAGGATGGGCCGAGCGCCGGGATTACGATCTGCACGGCTCTGGTATCCGCCTTCAGTGGCCGGGAAGTTTACCGTGAGGTTGGGATGACGGGCGAGATCACGCTGCGCGGCCGGGTGCTGCCGGTCGGCGGTCTGCGCGAGAAAGTCCTGGCGGCTCACCGGGCAGGCTTGAAGACCGTCCTGGTGCCGAAGAAGAACCTCAAGGACCTGATTGACGTGCCCAAGCGAGCGCGCAGCGAGCTGAACATCATCCCGGTCGAGCACATGGACCAGGTACTGGAAGTGGCCCTGGCGCCACTGCCGGAAAAGCCCAAGGCGACCCGCAATCGGAAAAAAGCGCCGGGTGTAGAAGGCAGCCTGCCGGCTGAAACCGCGCCTGCTGAACAGAAGCCGCAGGGCGATGGATCCTGAACGAGGTAGTTGGGGGGAGCGCGGCGGAGGAAGCTCTGCCCGACCAAAGAGCCCCGATCCGGAATTGACGATCGAGCAACTGTTGGCGCGAGGGATGAGCCAACAGTTGCATTGGTTTGGGCGCGAGGTCAGCGTGGCGCGGCTGGCGGCGGTGCTGGCCGGGATGGCCAATGCCCGTGGCGGCCAGGTGCTGATCGGGGTTGCGCCGCGTTCCGGCCAGGTCCTGGGTGTTGGCGAGCCCGGCGAGCTGTTCGACCTGGTTTTCGAAGCCTGCCTGATGGTCGACCCTCCGTTGGTGCTGCCTTTACCGCGCCTGATCCCGTTGGGCGAGCTGAAGTTGCTGCAAGTCAGCGTGCCAGACGGGCTACCGCATGTGTACAACCTGGATGGGCGCTACCTGTGGCGCGAGGCAGCCCAGACCAATCCAATTCCTGCCCGCCAATTGCGCCGGCTGCTGCTGCAGCGCGGCCTGGTCCAGTTTGAGAGCCAGGTCCCGCCGGGCGCCAGCCTGGAGGACCTCGATCCTGAGAAGGTCCAGGCCTACCTGGCAGCGACCGACCTGCCCGGTGGGGAGACCTGGCAGCAGGGCCTGCTGAGGCGTGGCTGCCTGCTGGCCCAGCCGGATGGCTTGCGACCGACCTACGCGGCCCTGGCGCTGTTTGGGCGGATGCCGCAGCGCTGGCTGCCTGGGGCGACGATCCTGGCGGCGCGTTTCAGCGGTCCCTCCTTCACTGACCAGTTTATCAAGCAAGAAATCAGGGGCACGCTGCCTGAGCAGCTCATCCAGGCCGAGCACTTTGTGCGTGAGAACCTGCGCCGGGTGGTGCAACTGGCCGGGTTGGCTCACCAGGAGCGTTTTGAATATCCGCTGGAAGCAGTGCGCGAGTTGTTGGTCAATGCTGTGGCTCACCGCGATTACAACTTGCAAGGCGATAGTATTCATATAAACATCTTCAGCGACCGGTTGGAGATTCAATCGCCGGGCGGTTTGCCCGGGCCGGTGACTTTGGAGAACCTGCTGGCAGCCCGTTTTTCGCGCAACGCGGTCATCGTCCAGGCGCTGGCTGACCTGGGTTACGTCGAGCGATTGGGCTATGGCCTGGATCGAGTCATCCAGACGATGCGCCAGGCTGGGCTGCGTCCGCCGCTCTTTGAAGAAATCGCCGGGACTTTTCGGGTCACGCTGTTTACTGCGCCACCGGCAGCGCCGGGGCAGGTAGACAGGAACCTGGAAGCTTACCGGGCGCTGGGCCTGAACCATCGCCAGGAAAGCCTGTTAATCCAGCTCAGCCGCCAGGGACGGGTCACCAACCGGGAATACCAGGAATTATGCCCCGAAGTCCACCCGGAGACGCTGCGCCGCGACCTGGCTGAGCTGGTGCGCCTGGGATTGTTGATTAAGGTGGGGGATAAGAAAGCAACTTACTATATTCTGAAGAAAGCTCTCTAAGGACAGGCGTTCTGGAGGTGCTGTTCGTAAGTCTCGGCGAAGGTATGCCTTCCCGAGCCATCGCAGGCTGCCCGGAAGTAGTAATACGGTGTTTGAGCGGCCAGGGCGACCGCCTGGAGCGCTTTCAGGCCGGGGTTGGCGATTGGACCCGGCGGCAATCCCAGGTTCTGGTAGGTATTGTAGGGGGAGCTGATTGCCAGGTCCGCCGCGCTGAGCGGCACAGTCCACCAAGTATTTTGTTCGGCATTGAAACCCACCGCGTACTGGACCGTCGGGTCGGCGTCGAGCTTCATCCCGGCGCTCAGGCGATTGAGGAATACCGAAGCAATCATCGGCATTTCTTCTTCGACAATTGCCTCGCGCTGGACGATCGAGGCCAGGCTGACCGCTTCGAACAGGCTCAATCCCTGGCGCTCGAAGCCCTGGCGCAGCTCCGCACCAAGCTGGTTGGCAAAGTTTTCTATTAACTCGGTGACAAATTCCTGGGCATTGATCGTCCGATCCACCGTGTAGCTGCTGGGGAACAGGAAGCCCTCCAGGCTGGCGCCGGCTGGCAGCTCCGCCAGCAGGCTGCTCAAGGCGGGCGAGGCGTCGCTGGTGGCCAAATCGCCGGGCAGGTTGGCGGTGTTGAGCAGCTCGGCGGCGCTGAATTCCAGGCCAGAGGTCGGCAGGGCAGCGGCGATTTCTTCCATCCGCCAGCCGGGAAGGATGTTAAAGGTCACCTGGCTGGGGGTGGCGTCCTGGAGTTGCTGGGCAATTGCCAGCGGGCTGGCAGCCGGGCTGAGCTGGTACTCGCCGGCTTGCAAGCTGGTATCCAACCCGGCGTATACCAGGTAATCCCGCAGCGCCCGGGCGTTATGAATCAGGCCTTCTTGCTCCAGGCGGTTGGCGATCTCGGTTGGCGATTCTCCCAGGGCAACCTGGAAGGGGCGCGGCTGTCCGTTTGGATCGACCGGTTGGAGCAGGTCATTGGATTGGATCAGCAAGCGGGCGGAGAGGTAGATGCGTTGGGTAGGCTCGAGCACTGGCGAGGCCGGGCCAAACCGGCTAGCGGCCCAAACCGGCAGGTTCCAGGCGCCCCAGGCCAGTAACCCGGCGCCCAGGCAGATGCCGCCCAGGATGGCCAGCGAAAACAACAGGCTGAGCAGGCGATTTCTTTTCATATTCGGTCGCGCGAGTCGAGATAGCTTTGCAGGATAACCGTCGCGGCGAGCTTGTCCAGGTGGCCTTGACGTTGGCGGCGGACCACGCCCATCGCCCGGCGGGCCTGCTGGGCGGCCTGGGTACTGCCGCTTTCATCCCACAGCCTGACCGGCAGGTTGGTTTGGGCCTGGATTGCTTCTGCCAGGCGGGCGGCCTTGCGGCCTTCGGGCGTTGGTTGGCCGTCTTCATCCAGCGCCTGTCCAACCACGATCTCGGCTGCGCCTTGCTCGGCAGCGATTTGGGCGATCTGGGCTGCATCGAGCGGGCGGGAGACGTGGCGCAGCACGCTCAACGGGTTGGCAATCGTGCCGCTCGGGTCGCTGAGCGCTAATCCGATCCGCTGATCGCCAGGGTCGACGGCCAGGATTCTCATGGAAACTTGAAACCCTCCAATGCCTGGACGACTTCTTCCTGGTCGGCTTCGGTCAGGGTGTGGTAGAAGGGCAGGCGCAGCAGTTGGTCGCTGATCTGCTCGGTGACCGGGCAATCGCCTTCCTGGCCGCCAAACTTCCG
>CAZAGA010000030.1:5318-6902 GCA_964484335.1 uncultured Anaerolineaceae bacterium | reverse complement strand
AGGTAGCTCGAGCCGACGTCAACCCAGGTGTATTTATCCACCTGGCCGCGGAAGAAGCGGCTTCGATTGGTGCCTTTCTCGCGCAGGATTTCAGCCCGCTCAACCAACCTCGGGTCATTGATCAGCAGCGCGCCGCCCTCCCCGCAGGTGATGTTCTTGGTCTCGTGAAAGCTCTGGGTGGCCAGGCTGCCGAAGGTGCCCAGGAAGCGGCCTTTGTATTTACCAAATAATCCGTGGGCGTTATCTTCGACGACCGGGATGCCATGTCGGCTGGCGATTTCCAGGATGCGGTCCATCTCGCAGCCGACCCCGGCATAATGAACGACCAGGATGGCTTTGGTGCGCGGGGTGATCAGGCGCTCCAATTGTTCTTCATCCAGGTTCAAGGTGTCTGGGCGTATGTCGATGAAGACTGGCCGAGCGCCGCGGAGCACGAAAGCATTTACGGTGGAGACAAAGGTGAACGACGGTACGATGAACTCGTCGCCGGGGCCTAAATCGAGCAACAGGGCGGCCATCTCCAGGGCGTGGGTGCAGGAAGTGGTCAGCAGGACCTTGGGCACGCCGAGCTCTTTTTCCAGCAGGGTGTGACACTGGCGGGTGAACTGGCCGTCGCCAGAGATGTGCCGGTTTTCGATCGCCTGCTGAATGTATTCGAATTCGCAGCCGATCAGGGTTGGTTTGTTGAAATCGATCCGGTATTCGGGCATAAAAAGCAGTCCTCAAGGTTCAATCGGGCTGGATCGCCTGGCCGATCACGTAGGCTGGGCGGTCCATGCTTTTATCGAAGATGCGTGCCAGGTACTCGCCCATAATACCCAGGGCAAACAACTGGGTGCCGCTGAACAGGGCGATAATCGAGGTCAGGAAGGGAAAGCCGGGGATGCTGCCGACCAGGAAGTAGCTTGCGATGACAAAAATGAAAATCACGATGCCGAAGAAGGTGAAGAAAAATCCTACCAGGCTGGCAATCCGCAGCGGCAGGGTCGAAAAGCCGGTCAGCACGACCATAGTGTATTGAAACAGTTTGAAGAAATTATAGTTCGATCGTCCAGCCTGGCGTGGCTTCTCCTCGACCACTACAGTGGCGAAGCGTGTGGTGCCCCACGAAAGCAGCACATCCAGGATCACGTTCGGGTTTTGATAATCGGCAAAGGCAGCGCGCAGCCGGGTGTGAAAAGCCCGAAAGGCGGCAAAATCGCGCACGTTTTTGACGCCCATCGCCAGGGACAGGAAGCGCTTGATCAGGCGCGAAAAGGCATTCCGCCACCACGAATGCGGCATTTTCCCGGGGATGCCGTAAACGACATCGTTGCCCTGGAGCAACAGCGCCAGCAGCTTGTGAATTTCTTCCGGGGGGTGCTGCAGGTCATCGTCCATGGTGATAGTGAGGTTGTAACGGGCAGCTCGCACCCCGCATAGCAGGGCGTTATGCTGACCGTAGTTGCGCATCAGGTTGAAGCCGCGCACCCAACGATATTCGCTTGCCAGGTTGGTGATGATTTCCCAGCTCTCGTCGCGGCTGCCATCGTTGACCAGGATCAGCTCGAACTGCCCACCCTGGGTCTCGCTTAGACCGGGCAG
>CAZAGA010000030.1:1973-5218 GCA_964484335.1 uncultured Anaerolineaceae bacterium | reverse complement strand
GCCTGCTTCCAGTTTTCCAGGCGTCCATAACCTTCAATGAACGGCAATAGCTCGGACGAAAATTTGTCATTTGGGCCCAGCCCGGCCTGGAAAGCTTCATCGCCGAGCGTGACGACGGTTTCCCAGTCGCCAATCTGGCGGGCCAGTTCGGCGCTCTCAAAATAATAACACCAATCCGGACGATTAGAACGGCCAAATAGCCGGCGGTAATTTTCGGCAGCCAGGCTGCCCTGGACTTCAACCTGGCTAAGGTCGGAAAGTGGCAGGGCTTGCTGTATTTCAGCACTCAGGCGCGGTAGGTACTGGTGCACCGAGGGATCGAGCAATTGGACGCAACCTGGCGGGGTATAGAAGGCCACCAGGCTGTTGGCGTTGGTTGCCGAGGGTTCCAGGTCGGACAGATCTGGGCTGCCCAGCTTGAATGGCAGGTAGAGTAACAGATAAGGGGCAGTATTGTTGTCCTTCTCTGGCCCATAGACCCAGTTCAAGGCAGCGTTCATTGATGCGTTGCCGGTATAATCGACCGGGACATCGTTGATCAACAGACGGGCGCCGGTTTTCAAACCAGGGGCGCGCCAAACCAACTGCTGGAACAGGCCAGCCTGTACTGCGTGGGCCTGTTGGTAGGTTTGTGCATTGCGGATCTGGAACAGCACTGCCGCCCCGGCCAGCAAGCTGATCACAGCGATTTTACCAGCCTGGTTTTTAACCAGGCTCTCCAGCAGGCCGACGACCAGGATCGCAGCGCCGAACATGTAGGCCATGCTGAAGCGGTCGAAACCACCGCTCAACTCGACCTGCAAGCCAGCCGCCCAAAATGGCCATCCGGCGATCAAGGTAGAAAATACTCCCAGGGACACCGCCTGGCGAGCAAACCGATCATTCACGGCAGACGGCTTCTTGGATTTCTGGGCTGGGTCTGCTGCCAGGCGGGCCAGGTAATAACCGACCAGCAGGGCGGCCAGCAGGAAAATTCCCCAACTGATTGCAAACGAGCGCAGGTCTGGAAAAGCTGTGCGGGCGAATTCCCAGGTCTGCAGCCAGGTAAACATGCTGGTCTCGAAAGCGTCTTGCACTAAGGTCAGGAATAGACCGGCGCTGGTCGCCTGCGGGTTGATGAATAAGTTGTCAAGTAGCTTGTTTTCATACATGTACGAGGTAAAGAAAAACAGCCGCCAAACCAGGAAAGCTCCCATTGCCAGCAGATAAGGCGCCCAATGGAGAAAGGCAGCCCGCAGGCGCTTCTGCCAGGCTAACCCCTGCTCGGTCAGCACGGTCCACAAGAATACCGGGCGGAACAACTCCATGCCAAAGAAGTACTCCGTGGTGACCAGGTTGAAGACAGCCGCCAGCAAGCCCAGCAGGGTCCACAGCCAGCGGCGGTTTGGTTGGCGAATTGCCAGCAGCATGCCCCCAAGCGAAAAGAAAAAGGCTGCCAGGGCGATATAGGTGTTGCTATACACCACCGAGACGAAGTGCTGTTTGAAGCCCGGATAGAGCGCCAGCAGAACGGCGATCCAGGTAATTTCTTTCAATCGATCGGGCCAGAGCGCCTTCAAGGCCCACCAGGCAGCCAGCACCGCCAGCCAGCGTGTTAGCAGTCCAAACACCTGCCAGGCCAGCGGTTGATCGCCGATTAATTGGGTGGTCAGCATGTAGATCCCGGCCAGGAATGGCCGCGAGCCGGCAAAGAAATCGATGTAAATCTGCGGCCCATAGTAGCGGCCCATCCAGACCAGGTACCAATCATCCTGGTAGAAACCCATCCCACCGATCAGCAGACCGAAGCCCAGGATTACAAAACCTAGCAGGGCAATTGGGATGGTCCATGGTTTAAGGGTGTTTTTTTTCAACATTGGTTGGTATTCCGTTCACTTATGGGAAGTTGCAATGGAGCTGCTCGATGGCTTGGGTATAAGCTGAACCATCACCCAAGCCGCTATCGCGCACCGTATACCACAGGGGGCACAGGCTTTCAGCCAGCTTGGTGTTCTTGGCAGTGGCGCTGCGGGTAAGCAGGCGGGCAGTTTCCCATTGCCCGGTGCGCAGGTAGGCCTCGATGAAGGGCAATAGCTCGGCAGCCTTCAGGCGGCTGAGCTCGCCGGGCAAAGCCAATGCCAAGTCGGCCAGGCGGGCGGCCTCGGCCCAATCGCCGTTCTTGCTGGCCAGCTCGGCTTTTTGATAATAATAACACCAACCGTGTTCAGGCTCGCTTCCAAATAATTCGACTGGCAGGATGAGCGGTTCGGGGCTGCTGCGGATGCGGTCAAGGCGTGACAGGGGAGCAGCTTCGGAAATTCCATCCGGTTTGCCGGGCAGGAGTTGATCGGTGAGTGGGTTGATTACTTTCAAGCAGCGCGGCGGATCGTAGAAAAAGACCAGCACGGCATCGGTGCTGCCCTCATAAGAAACTATCCGGTAAGGTTGGTTGACCGGAATACCCGGCTTGAGCTCGGGCAACCGGCTGCCCAGTCGGGCGCCCAGGGAATAAAGCAGGTAATCAAGCTGGCGGGTGCGGTTTTCAGGGGCATAGATCAGGTTCAACGGTGCAGTCAATGAGTTGTCGCTGTAGTAGCGGAAAGGCAGCTTTGAGGTCAGCAGGAGCGTGCCCGGCTTAATCTGCGGGGCGCGCCAGGCCAGTTGCCAGAAGAAGTCGCGCTGGGCGGCCCATTCCTGGCGGTATAGGTTGGCATTATAAAAATGAAAGCTCGTTGCCAGCCCGGCCAGCAAGGCCAGGATCAGCGCGCTCTGGCGGGCGGTGACCCGGCGTAAAGCCTTCGGCCGGCGCCAGGCTACCAGCCCAGCCAGCGCCAGGCTAGCGCCGAACATCATCGCCAGGTTGAAGCGATCCCAGGGGAAGTAGAGATCGATTGGCAGGTCGGTAACCCAAAATGGCCAGCCGCCGATCAGTAAGGCGAAGAAGCCTACCAGCACGGCCTGGGTGCTCCAGGACTGCCGCTGGTCCGCCTCCGGCTGACCGGCTGGCATTTCTTCGAAAGGCAAACCTTTGAAAAAGAAATAGGCCAGCCCGAAAGCTACCAGGGCGAGCAGAAGCGCCGCCAGGGCCAGTCCAATCGGCAGCGCCAGCAGGTTGCGTAGGTCAAGCGTCTGCAGCCAGGCGCCCAGGCTGGACTGGAGCAGGTCGCCAGTAATTTTTACGGCCAGGTTCAGGAGCGCCCGGAGCGGCTGGCTGGCCAGGTCCTCGAAGAGCTGGAGCTGGCCGCGCGGCGAGACAAAGATGACCA
>CAZAGA010000030.1:0-1873 GCA_964484335.1 uncultured Anaerolineaceae bacterium | reverse complement strand
CAGGCGCACAGCAACCAGCATCAGCCACAAGGAAAGGAAGAACAGGCTGATGGCAATCCAATCAGCACTGTAGGTGAAAGCGATGGGCTGCTGGCGAAAGCCAGGGTAAAGGATAAAGAGAAAGGCCACCCAGCCAGTTTCCAGGCTGCGTCCCGGCCAGATTTCGCGCAGCAATCGCCACAGGCACAAGCTGGCCAACCAGCGGGTGAGCAAGGCGAAAACCTGCCAGGCCAACGGTGACCCGCCGACCAGGCGAGTGGTCAGGCTGAACAGCCAGCCCAGCGCTGGCCGGTCCACCCCATAGGCTTCTGAAAAGATCCCTGGGCCGAAGCGGTCGAGGAAGAAGAAGGTTGGCCAGTCATCCCAAAAGAAACCCAGCCAGGGGATCAGCAGGCCATGAACCAGGATGGTGCTGGCCAGTAGGGCCAGGGGAATCGAGTGGATCGAAAATCTAGTCTTCATCACTCGCAGCACAGGCTAGCATGGTGTTCATCTCCTCGAGGAGTTGGTCGCGAGCAGGACCGGCCGGGGTGGCAGATTCTACCCGATCCCACAACGAGCAAAGCATCCGGCGCATCTTTGGATGGGCCTGGTACACCGCCAGGCTCCATTGCTCGGCCGCCTCCCAGCGTGCCGAACGAGCATAGCCCTCGATGTATGGGATCCACTCCAGGGCATTGGCTTCCGTCATCGGATAGTTGTTTGACAGGGCTTGATCAGCCAGTTCGACCACGCGCGGCCAATCGCTTACCTGGCGAGCCAATTCGGCTTTTTCGAAGAAGTAGCACCAGCCGTGCGGCGGCTCTGGACCGAACAGCTCTGAAGGTGGGCGGGCAGGCTCGGCTGAATTGGTTACGACCAGCTCGGGTTTTGAAAAGGCAGCCCCAGGAGTAATGTAAAGCGGCCTGCCTGGCAGGTCCTTATCAATTTCTGGATCGAGCAACTTGACGCAGTTCGGTGGTTTGTAAACGATGCTCAACGCCCGGCTGTAGGAGCCATCAAAATCCAGGATGCGGTACTGCTGTTGGAGCGGTTGGCTGGCGTCGATGCTGTTCCAACCATCTGGGAGGTGCGAGGCAACGTCCCAGAACAGGTAAGGCAGTTGGCGGGTCTGGTTCTGCGGGGCGTAAATCCAATTTAGCGGGGCGGTCAAGGAATTATCCGTCGAGAAGGCGAACGGTGGGCGGTGAGTGAGGATCACGGTATCTGGCGCGATGCCTGGCACACGCCAGCTCATCTGCCAGAAGAATTGTTTGAGTAGTTCCCAGTCCTGGCGGTACAGATTGGCCAGGTGGTAGGCATTAGCGCTTGATAGGCCAATTACCACGGCCAGGGCAATGATAGCCAGCTTCTGGCGGCGGAAGAGCAAGCTGAATAACCCGGCCAACAGCAGCGAGGCGCCCAGGTTCATTGCCAGGTTGAAGCGGTCCCAGGGAAAACTCAGGCCGATTTGCCAGGCCGTGGCCCAGAATGGCCAGCCGCCGATGAAAAGGGCAAACAGGCCGAGCACAGCAGCCTGCCTGGGCCAGGATAGGCCTTCTGGCGCTCTTGGTCGCCCGACGGCGCGCTGAAAATAAAACCAGACCCCGCCGCCAACCAGCGCTGCCAGGAGCAGGTAAGCCAGTAAGCTGGTGGCGCCCGAGTTAAACACCTCGAACAGGTTGAACGGCAGCGCCCAGGCAACCAACCCACTTTCCAGGATATCCAGGACGACCGTTTTGGCCAGGTTGAGCAGCGCCAGGAAGGGATTTTGCGCCAGTTGATCGATGATCTGGACCTGGCCGCGCGGGCTGACATGAATGAACAATCGCCAGGCCAGGAAAGCCAGCATCACGGCCAGGTAGGGCAGCCAGGAAAGCGCAACGCGTTGTAA
>CAZAGA010000029.1:1606-17585 GCA_964484335.1 uncultured Anaerolineaceae bacterium | reverse complement strand
ACCGTGGCCAGTCGCATGCCATTAACAAGGGCTGGGGGCGGAGCCAGGGCGAGATTATCGCCTGGCTGAACTCGGATGATCTGCTGGCGCCTGGCGCACTCCCGGCAGTCGGTCGATTTTTCGCCGAGCACCCCGAGATCGATGGGCTGTACGGCGATTGCGATTATATCGATGGCAGTGGAGAGTGGCTTAGCGCATATCCGACTGAGCCGTTCGATTATCCGAAACTGGTGGCGAGCACGATAAATTACCTGCCCCAACCGGCCAGCTTCCTGCGGCGGCGGGTGTTGGAGACAGCCGGCGGCGTGGACGAAGCGCTGCACTATGTCATGGATTTCGACCTATGGCTGCGCGCTGGACTGCAGCACAGCTTTGCTTACCTACCGGTCCGGCTGGCATCACTGCGGGTGTACGGGGCGGCTAAATCGGTGGCCGGGCTGGACCGGATGGGCGACGAGCTGGTCCAAATCTACCGGGCTTACTTCCAGCGCCCAGATCTGCCGGTTGAAATCCGGGCTTTGCAGTCCAAGGCACTGGGGATGATCTACCAACGGGCGGCGGACTGCCATTTCTGGGCTGGCAAGCTGGGCAGCGCTCGACGGCTGGCATGGAAGGCCTGGCAGTCCAACCCGCTCTGCTTCCACAAGCTGTGGTTTTACTTGCTACTGGGCCCTGCCGGGCGGCGGATGGCGGAGCGGCGGAGTGGAAATCCCTACCTGCTCCGACCACGGGTAAACGAGTAATCCAATATGAAGCGGGTGGCGATTGTATACGAACGCGAGCTCGACCTGGGCGGGGTGGAAACCCACCTGCTAGCGCTGCTCAAGCGGATCGACCCGGAGAAGTACCATTTTACCTTTTTCTCCCCGGCCTCGGACCGCTTCCAGGCCCACGTGGAAAGCGGCGGCGGGCAGTTGGCCCGCTTGCCCACCTTCGCGCCATTAACCCCTGGCATCCAGGACCACCTGCAGCGCGGTTTTCGCGAGCTGGGCATCGACCTGGTCCACGCCCACAGCCCAACTGCGGCCGTACCCGCCCGCCTGGCAGCAGCCCGGCTGGGTCTGCCGGCGCTGGTCACCGTCCACATCCCGGCAATCGATTATCACGGCCGGCTGCACACCCTGCGCGCCAGCGGCGGGCGGATCCTGTACACCGCTTTGGACCGGCTGCTCAACCATCGCCTGACGGCCCGGCTGGTGTATGTCTCGTACGCCATCCACCAGCGCGAAGTCGCGCATGGCCGCACGCCAGCCAGACGCTCTCAAGTCATCCCGAACGGGATTGATCTCGAGCGCTTCCAGCCGCTCCCGGGGGAACGAGCGCGCTTGCGCCAGGCCTACGGGCTGCCAGAAGACCTCCCACTGGTGATTTTCACCGGCCGGCTTTCCGATCAAAAAGGGCTCGACGTGCTGCTCGAGGCGCTGCGCCTGGTGAAGCAGCAGGACCGCGTACCCTTTGCAGCCTGGCTGATCGGCGATGGCCCGGTAGAGACCAGCCTGCGAAGCCAGGCTCAACAAGCCGGGCTGAGCGAAGAGGTGCACTTCCTGGGCATGCAGCGAGATATCCCGGCTTACTTGAGCGCCGGCGACCTGTTCGTGCTGCCCTCGCGCTGGGAGGCGATGTCGATCGCCCTGTTGGAAGCGCTGGCCTGTGGGCTGCCATGTGTGGTCAGCCAGGTGGGAGATAATCCCTTGTTGGTGAAAGATGGGCGGGAGGGCCTGACGACGCCGCCGGAGCGAGCTGAGCCGCTGGCCGCGGCGCTCTTAAGCCTGCTGGACGATCCCCCGCTGCGCGCCCAGATGGCCAGCCAGGCCCGGGCTCAGGCAACCCAATTCAACGAAATCGAGATGGCGAAACAACTGCAAGCCGTTTATGAGGAGCTAATATGACAACTGAACTGAAACCGGAAAAAGAAACCAAGATGAACGTGCAAATCCAGAACAGCTCCGACGCAGTGTATGGATTTGGAATGATCGGCGCCTGGGTGTTCTACATCGGCCGCGCCACGAACCTTCAAGAACGAGGCATCGGTTTCCTGAAGGGATTGGCCTGGCCAGCTTTCCTGGTTTACGACCTGCTTAAATTCCTGAACAAGGAGTAACCTGGTTCAAGTAACCCTCGCGGAGGATCAATCGATCAACTTCCGGTACTGCTCCGCGCCGTCGTCCAGCAGCGATTTCAGCGCGATTTCATCCGGCTCGGCCAGGGCGCGTTCCAAGGCTTCCAGGCGGCTTTTCAACGCCCCCAGGCTGGATAGGACATTTTGGCGGTTGGTACTCAAGATATCGACCATCATCTGCTGTGATGAGGGCGCCAGGCGGCTGGTGCTGCGAAAGCCTGGCCCAACCAGGAGCGCGGCTTCCGGTGGCGTGACCGCCGCCAGGGCGTTAGCCAGCAAATAGGGCAGGTGGCTGGTGGCTGCCGCCCAGCGGTCGTGCGTTTCGGCGTCCAGCCAGAGCGGCCGGGCTCCGATCGCCTGGACCAGCTCGACGGACACTTCGCAAGCACGCGGCGTGCTATTGGGCAACTCGACCAGCACGAACGGCGCCGACTGGTACAACCCGGCTTCGGCATGCTCAATCGAGCTGGTTTCCTTGCCGCAGAAAGGGTGCCCGGCGACGGCTTCAAAGCGTTCTGGCAGCCCGGCCAGCGCGGCGGCGATTTCGACCTTGGTTGAGCCCAGGTCGAGCACCACCGCCGGGTTGGGATGCAGTTCGGGTAAGGACCGCAGAATGTTCAGGATTGCCCGCACCGGGGCAGCCAGGACGATCAGGTCGGCCTGGGAGAGCAGCTCGGCCGGGTGTGCCGCGCCGCGATCGACAATCCGTCGCTCAAGGGCATATTGGATCACCCGGTGATCGGGGTCAATTCCCAGCAAAGCGGCGCACTTGCCGCGCAATGCCAGGGCGAGCGAACCGCCCATCAACCCCAGCCCGAGGATGGCGACCTGTTTGCGCGCCAGGCTCATTGAACAATAACCGGCTGCGGCGCCAGGCGCCGGCCGACCGCTTCGGCGATGGCCTTCACTTGCAGAACCATCTCGGCGAAGCGCTCTGGTTTCAACGATTGGCCGCCGTCTGAGAGCGCATCGGCCGGATTCGGATGGACTTCGACAATCAAACCGTCCGCCCCGGCGGCGATCCCGGCCCGGGCGATGGCGCTGACATAAGCCCAGTTGCCCGTGCTGTGGCTCGGGTCAAGCACGACCGGCAGGTGGGTCTGGGATTTCAACACCGGAATCGCGTTGATGTCGGTGGTGTTGCGGGTGGCGGTTTCATAGGTTCGAATGCCGCGCTCGCAGAGGACGACCCGCCGGTTGCCGTGCGAGAGGATATACTCGGCCGACATCAGCAACTCTTCGATGGTCGCGCTCATCCCCCGCTTGAGCAAAATTGGCTTCTGGCTCTCACCCAGGGCATGCAGCAGAGCGTAGTTTTGCATATTACGCGCCCCCAGCTGGAGCATATCGGCATAGTGGGCGACGAGAGGAATCTGCTCGCCGGTCATCACCTCGGTCACCACCGGCAGGCCAGTAGCCTGGCGAGCTTCAGCCAAGAGTTCCAGGCCTTTCAAGCCCAGGCCTTGAAACGAGTACGGTGAGGTGCGTGGTTTGAAAGCCCCGCCACGCAGCATGTGCCCGCCAGCTTCGCGCACCGCCCAGGCTGTCTCAAGGATCTGGCTACGATCTTCGACCGAGCACGGCCCGCCGATAATTAGCACTTCTTCGCCCCCAAAGCGCAAGCCGTTAATCGCTACCAGGGAATTTTCAGGCCGGAATTCGCGCGAAGTCAATTTGAATGGGCGGGTGATCGGCACCACCCGGTCTACTCCTTCCAGGAAGGTGAACTGGTCGCGATCAACCGGCCGCCCATCGCCGATTGCTCCGATCACCGTTCGCTCAACCCCGGTCGAAAGATGGGCGCGCAGACCAAGGTTCTCGACTCGCTGCACCACGTGAGCAATTTGCTCCTGGGTAGCGTCCGTTCGCATAATGATCATCATAATAAACCTCCTTTAGCGCCTAACGCTGGCTTAGATCAGGCCGTAAACGAGCGGCCTCGTGCAGATAGGTATGCCGGATTTCCGATTGGGGTTGGGTTGTGTTCCAATGCAACAGAACCCGGATGACGCGCGGAATGCCAGTTGGGACTGGTATTTCGCGAGCGCAGAGCATCGGCACGTACTGCCAGCCAATCCCGCGCGCAGCCAGGGCTGGGTAGTTGGCATCCAGGTCATCGGTCACAGTGAAAAAGGCCGAAGCTAGGTCCTCACAGGCCAGGCCTGGGTTAGCCTCCAGCATCGCCAGGAGCAGCTCCTGGGTGGCTTCTAGAATTGCCTGGCTGGTGTTCTCTTGGGCAACCGTTGCGCCCCGCACGCCGCGTACGCTCATCAATAACTCCTGTAATAAAAATCAAACGCGAGACCCGTTGGTCTCGCGTCCTGGTCGCCAGTGCCCCGACCTACTTTGCAACGCGTCGCCAACGGCAACCTGCCGGTGGGCAATAATAATAAACTGCAAAATAGGGAAGGAGAGAAAATTTCATTGAAGCGAGTGTACCGCAGCCGCGGGCATCCGTCAAGAAAATTTTTGTAAATATTCGACAGTATTTATCTATTAATTATCTACCGGCTGCGCCAGCAGGTAGCTACTAGTTAAGATCAGTATTCGTTGAAGGTAAAGGTCGGCTCGGAGTAGTAGCGGATGGCGTCGGTGGCCATGCGCTCCATTAACCATTCGTGCAGCCATTGCTCTTTGCGCTCCAGCGGCCAGCCGACCGCCAGCACCCACAGTGGGATGTTGATATGCAGGGCGCGCGGCGAGATGATGTGGCGGGTGATCCCGGTTGGCACCTTTTCACCACTGCGAGCGGCGTGGATCACATCCTGGGGGCTGAGGCGGGGGAAGATCACCAGGGCAGTGATACCCGGGTAGTAGGGCTCCTGGATTTCCCAGTTATCATTCGAAGCGCGAAAGATATCGGCGTGGCCTTTATAGGCGCTGACAATTTGGTTGAGCAGGGGGGTATCGGCCCGCAGCAAGCCCTGCGTATTGCGGGCAATGCGGACCTCGTTCCGGCAAACGATATAAGCCGCCGCACGGCGCGCCTCGAGCGCCTGGCGAGCCCCCTCCAGGCTGACCCCATCGAGGTGCAAGCCGGTCACCTGGGTCAGGGCGTGCTCGAAATCCACCAACGGCATACCAGCAACGACATGGTACCAGGTATCCAGGACGACATGCGGCTCAGCGTACTCGACCAGTTGGGCGACGATATGCGGCATGCCCAGGAGCTGGATCGCCGTGGTGCGGTTGGCGCCATCCAGGACGACATACTGGTCCGATCCGGGGATCTCGGCCACTACCGGGGGGTGTTTAAACGCGCCTTCCAGTTCAATCCGCCGGCTGAGCTTTTCAACCCGGCGCGGATCGACGTCTTCGTGCGTCACCAAGGATGCCGAAGGCAACATGCGTAAGACGGGTAGTTCGGTGCTATCTCGCATCGGAAGATCCTGTTCCTGGCTTGCAGGCCAGGGTTTTCATTCTCACCAGGCTAGGCCGCAGGTCGCTCAAGCCAGGAACATGCCGATCACAAACGGCGCCAGGGCCAGCAGCGCCAGGAAGGACTTGCCGCCCTGGTTTTGGTTCTGGCTGTCCCAGTTGAACAGGTACAGCGCCAGGGCAAAAGAAATCAGCGTGCTGGCGATCAGAACGGCCAGGCTGACCTGGGGGCTAAATATCGTCTCCGCCCGGTATGCATAATGCTGGAAAATTGTCATGGCATAGGTGCTGGGGAACAGGCCACTGAGCGGCTGGAGTGAGGCGGGCAGAGCCGCCGCCGGGACCATCATATTACCAACCAGGATTGAAGGCAGATAAATTGCCTGGCCGAGCACGACGGTGCCTCGTGCACCTCTGGCGACTACACCGATCAATGCACCTAACGCCCCCATATTAAATGCTGTGAGTAAGGTGCCCCAGACCAGAGCGCCCCAGTTCTGCGGGTTCAGACCAGCAAACAGCGGGCCGGCTGTCAAAGCGATCAAAATCGAGACGATCAGCGCATGAAAAATGGTTGTCAGCACAGGGACGATCAGGATCGTCCAGGCCGGCACGCCGTTAATTTTGTAGCTGCGATAAACGCCCGCATCGCGCAACTCAACTAAGGGTGCCGGTAAGCCGAGCAAGGTGGTAGACATGGCAGTGAAGACAATCATTGCCGGGATCAAGATCTCCCCAAACATAGGATTGATTTTGACCATTACCGCCCCCATCATGGCATAAAAACCGAGTGGGAGCAGGTAATTCATCAGCATCAGCATCGGATTGCGGATGCCAGTCTTGAATTCAAAAGAAAAGTGGTTGACAAAAGCTGACATTCGAACCTCACAAGTTCGTAATTTCGAGGAAGCGCTCTTCCAGCGAAGGACGTTCGACGCGCAGGTCGATCAGCTTATCGCCGGCAATGTTGAGCGCATCGATCAGCGCGGTGACGGTCGGCCCCGGATCGGCGCTGTAAAAAACCACATAATCGTCTTTTACCAGGCGCTGTTGGACGGCCGGGAAGACCACCGAGCTAGCCGCCAGGGTTGAGTCCTCTGAGCGCACCGAGACTTTGGTCAGGCCGGAACCGCTGGCGGTCAACTCACGTGGCGTGCCACGCGCTGCCACCTGGCCCTTGAGCAGAATGGCAACTCGGTCGGCCATTTTTTCCGCTTCGGCCATGTCATGGGTCGCCAGTAAAATGGTCGTCCCCTGCTGGCGTAACTCGTCCATCAGGCTGTGCAGCTCGACGCGCGAGGCGACATCCAACCCAGCGGTCGGCTCATCCAAGATCACCACCGGAGGGTTATGCGCGACTGCCAGGGCCAGGTTCAGGCGGCGTTTCTGACCAATCGAAAGACCTTCATAAACCGCCCGGCGCTTCTCGGCCAGGCCCATCCGCTCGAGCAAATCGAAGCGCGGCTGGACGGCATGATAGGCGCAGAAAAACTTCATTGCCTCGTCAACCGTCATGTTGGGCGGCAACCCAGAGCTCTGGAGTTGAACGCCGATTCGGGCTGCCAGGCGGCGCGGCTCACGCTGTGGGTCAATATCGAGGATGCGTAGCTTCCCGGCAGTCGGTTGGCGGATGCCCTCCAGGCATTCCAAGGTAGTAGTTTTGCCAGCCCCATTCGGCCCGAGCAGCCCAAAAATCTCCCCCCTTTCGACCTGCAAGTCTAGCTCCTGAACGGCGACAAAATTACCGTACGTTTTGCGAAACCCCTGGATCGAAATCGGATAATCAGGCATACAGATTCTCCTTACAAAGAATGATACAAGTCTTATTGTAGCAGAAAAAATCCGCTCAAGAACGGGGCGTACTTGCCACACGGCTGAAATCGCCCTAAATACGCGCGATGAGCGACTGAAAACCGATTGGCTGAAGGCCAGTGTAAGCCCGGGTGTCCCACTTATAGTAAAATAAAACTGCAGTTCATTCACAGAAGGCGTACCTTCATGAAACGGATAACGCTCATCACCTGCTTGCTACTGTTCAGCCTGGTCGCCTGCGACGCCGGTCTGTTCGACTCGAACCGGCCGAGCGCACTGACCTCCGGATCAATCTTGCAGACCAAAGCCAGCCCGCAAGGTGCACCTACTGACCCCGGTGAACCGGCGGTAGCTGAAACTTTGCTCGCCCCAGTAGAACCCATCGAGACGGAAGCCGCCGTGGCAACCGCCTTTCTCCAGGCGGGGGCGACGGTCGCTGCAACCGAGGTTGTCCAAAGCAATACTGGACCCAACCCACAACCCAGCCCAACTGAGGCCAGTACACCTGCCCTGAGCGAAATTCCTCTGGCGACCCCAACCCTGGCCGAGCAGCCCAGCCCAGCCCTCTCGACGCTCGACCCGCTGTTAGCCGCCCTGGCCACATCGCTCAAGCTGCAACCTTCACAGTTGAGGATTACCGAGCTCGAAGCGATCACCTGGCCGAACCTGTGTTTTGATTTTATCCGCTCAAATGCCGCTGCCTGTCCAGGAGCGCCGGTGCCTGGTTTCCAGGGTCTGGTCGAGACCACCCAGGCCTTGTTCGGCGGGCCGCCGCTGTACGCCTTCCGCAGCAGCCAGGATGCCCAACTGGTTTTCAGCATTCCGGCAGCCGCCCTGGCCGCTCGCCAGGATCTGGCCAGCCGGTTGAACCTTGAGGCGGAAGCGGTAGAAGTCGCGGCGGTTAAGCCGGTCACCTGGCCCGATACTTGCGCACTGCTTCCGACTCCCCACCCGAAAAATGCGATCTGCCTGAGTGTGGCAATGCCCGGCTGGCAGATCGAGCTGCGCGTCCGCAGCAGCATCTACAAATACGCCACCGACCTGAACGGGTTGGAGCTGCTGCGGTCCAGCGAGCCTTAACCACGCCGCCTGAACGGAGGCGCCCGATGAAGAAAATCCTCCCCCTGATCGTGTTGTTGGGGCTGTTGGCAGCCTGCAGCAGCCCAGCGGCGCCGGCCTACCCCGGCTCACCACCCGCCGAGAACACCCCGTTGCCGACAGTCGAAACCGCCTACCTCGAGCCTGGCCAATCTCCGCTCCCCGGTGAGATTGCAACTGCCCTCCCAGGAAGCAATAACCCGGCTGTGCAAGCAGCCCAAACCGCTTTAGCCGGAATGCTGGGGATTCCGGAAGCTGAGCTGGTCACGGTCTCTGTCGAATCGATCGAATGGCCAGACGGTTGCCTGGGTATCTACCAACCCGGTCAGATGTGCACCCAGGCGATCGTGCCGGGCTTTAAAATCCTGCTCCAAGCCGGCCTGGCGGAGGGCAGCCAGACATATGAATTTCACACCGACCAATCCGGGAGACTGGTCCTGCTGGCCAGCACCCCTCGCCCGCAGGGCATCCAGCCACTGCTGATTTGGGCATGGATCACAAATGGCCAGTGCAACAGCGCTTCAATCGGCCTGGCAGGCATTGAATTTGGACCCTGCGGCCAGGCTCAGCGTGTGGCAAAATTTGTCGCCCCCGACCGGGCAGCGGATTTGCGCGAATTCGTCGCCCGCTATGCGCCCTTCGAAGCCGAAACCCCAGCCGGGAAGGTCTTGTTCAGCGGGCAAGGCGAGATCATCGCCGGGCCGAGCGAGCAGCGCATGCTGGCCGAATGGGCGCACCTGGCAGCCCAGGAAGCTGCGGCCGGGAACAGCGGCGCCGCCTGGGGTCTGGCCCTGGCCTGGCAGCAGTCCGGTGGAATTGCCGGCTTGTGCGATGACTTGACGATTTACCGCAGCGGTGAAGTGTTGGCCAGCTCGTGCAAAGCCGGGCCGGGACAAAATTTCGAACGCCTGCGCCTGACCGCCCCCCAATTGACCCGCATGTACCGCTGGATCGATACCCTGGGGAGCTTCGAATCCGAGCAGAGCGACCCGGCCACGGCCGACGCCCTGACCACCCGGCTGGTTTTCTCTGGCGACGGCGACCAGCCACCCGACCCGGCGATCGAGCAAGCCATGCGCGAGCTTGCAGCCGACCGCCTGGCACGGATGAACACCCCCCAACAAGCTCAGGAACTCGAAGCCGCCCAGGCCGTCCTGGAGGCCTATTTTTCCGCCCTGGCGAGCGGCCAGTATGGCTAAGCAGCCAGCCTGTATGCCGGGGACCGGGAGCTCCTGGCCGAGATGAACCCCAACCTGCCGCCGGATGACCTGGAAGCGTTATTCCAGGCTTACTGCACGATAAACGGTGGGGTCTGCAGCCTGACGATTCGCAATATCGTCCAGCGGGAACAGCTTTCCGGGGATACGGTCCGTTTTACCCTTGAGCTGGAGAAACCCGATAGCAGCCTGTTCCAATTTGGGCCGTGCTGCGGCGAAGAAGGCGATTTCTACTGGCCAATGGCCCAATTCGAATTTACCCTGCAGCGCGACAATGAGCGCTACCACGTACTGGAGTTGCCAATCTATGTCCCCTGAAGCGCAGGGACTGATTCAACTCTCCGCCGGCCGGACAGCGTATGAGCTGACCGGCCCAGAAAATGCCCCGCTGGCGGTGTTGGTGCATGGATTCTCGGTCCCATCCTACATCTGGGATCCGACCCTACCCGCCTTGCTGGCAGCCGGCCAGCGCGTGCTGCGTTACGACTTGTACGGGCGCGGCGGTTCGGACCGCCCGAAGGTTGATTACAACGCCGACCTGTTCGACCGCCAATTGTTCGAGCTGCTCGACGGATTGGGAATTCAGAAGCCAGCCAGCCTGGTGGGGCTTTCCATGGGCGGACCGATCAGCGCTGAGTTCACCCGGCGCAGACCGGAGCGGGTCGAGCGGCTGGTCCTGGTGGACCCGGCCGGCTTTGTGGACTGGAAAACCATCCCGATCCAACTGCTACGCCTGCCGCTGCTGGGCGAATGGCTGATGAACCGATTCGGCCGAAAGATGATTGTGGATAGCCAGCCGGGCGACTTTCACCACCCCGATCGCTTCCCGCTGTACGCCGGTCTGGCCCGCCAGCAGATGGAGCGTCCCGGCTACCTGCCAGCCCTGCTCTCGACGCTCCGCAAAGGCCCGCTGGGCGAGCAGAGCGAGCTCTACCGCCAGGTCGGGCAGCTTGGCAAGCCGGTCCTGCTGATCTGGGGCAAGGAAGATCGCAGCTTCCCGGTTGCGCTGACCGAGAAAGCGCTTGCGCTACTGCCAGGGGCGTCGCTGCAGGTGATTCCCGATTCAGGCCATATCCCGCACTACGAACACCCCGAGCTGGTCAATCCGCTGCTGGTCGATTTCCTGCGTAACGACCGAACGCAACACTCCTGAGTGTTGTCGCTTTGGCAGAACGATCAGGCGGTCTTCCGCCGGTGGAGACGGCTGCCAAAGCGCAGCCAGGCGATCACACCTTCCGGAGAACGAACAATTTCAGCGCGGTTGCCTTTCATCGGCTCATCGAGCACAACCAGGCGATCGGGAGCGTAGAAGGCCATCCGCACCGGCGGTGGGGCTTGCCCGGGCGGAGAATCAGGCGTAGGAAAGCCGCCTTTAGGGGTCAATTGGAGGGAAAGCCCACCAGGCTGGACGGAAATATCCAGGCTCTGAGCGGCAGCTTCGTACCTACCGGTGACTTCGCCAAGCTGCTCGGCCGTGGCATCCATGGGCGTCGCATCCGGCAAAGACCGGCCGATGAAAAGCTGGGTAGCAGCGTTGACCACCGGCAAGGTCAGTGAGCCGCCTTCGTCGCTATTGGTCAGCACGGCAATGGCGAACTGGCTGGCCGGCGCCATACGTAGCAGGGCATCCTGGCCATTGGTGGCGCCGCCGTGCCCGACAAATTTCTCCCCACTGGCAGTGCTGATATTCCAGCTCAAGCCGATGCTCATCAGCCCGGTTGACGGGAAGAGCGGGGTCTGCATCAGCGCCAGGGTCTCTGGTTTGAGCAGTCGAACCCCCTCAGGCGTCGTACCGTCGCCCATCTGGAAGCGGGCATAGCGCAATAAATCGCCAACCGAACAGGTGATCCCGCCGACCGCATGGCTGGCGCGTCCGATCGGCCAGGGCCGGGCGACGCGTGGCTGGCGGTCAACGATTTCATGCCCTACGACGAAGCGGTAGGTCATCACGTCTTCTGGGAAGAAGAAAGTCCGCTGGAGGTCCAACGGCTTGAGGAGCAACTCGGCCAGGGCGCGCTCATAGGTCATACCGGTCAGCACCTCCAGCAGCCGGCCGGCCAGGTAAAAGCCTGAGTTGTTGTAAGACCAGGCTTCTCCCAGCGGAGTCATCTGCTCCAGGTCAGCCAGACAGGCAACCATCTTCGCCAGGGCGTCCTCGCCGTACCCAAAATCATTAAAATAATCGCCGACCCAACCGCCGGTATGCGTCAGCAAGTGACGCAAGGTAACCCGCTGGGCAACGGATTCATCGGCCAGCCTTAAATTCGGCAGGTAGGCGCGGATCGGCCGGTCCAGCTCCAGGCGGTTCATCTCTACCAGGCGCATCAAGGCCGTGGCAGTATAAGTCTTGGTGATCGAGCCGACCTGGAAGAGCGTCTCCGGGGTCACCGGGAGTGGGTTTTCCAGGCTGGTCACGCCAAAACCAGCCAGCCATTCTTTGCCCTGGTAGCTGATCCCCAGAACAGCCCCGGGGATGGGCAGGCGTTGCATCTCGCGCTCGACCTGCGCACAAATCGATTGAAAATGAGCGTCTTGTTGTTCGGTTTCTTGCATTGCAAGGTTCCCTTCGCTAACGGTATGGGTTATTTCGCAATAGTGGACTGGCTGTCAATCCAGACTAGGATTTCTGCCTTCGTAATCGTTTCGCCAAACACATCGATCACCCGGGTATGACTGCTTTCGGGGAGCGAGGTTGCCGCCGGGCACTCCTGCGGCGCCTGGCCGGTGAAGACCTGTTTCCCTAACAAAGCGCCCGAACGATAGTCGAGCAAGAAGGCTTGGAAGTTTTGTTGATATTGGGAAATGACCAGGCCCCCCTCATAAAAACAATTCCGCACAAAGATATCCTCCATCTGTAGACACAGGATTGTCCGGGCAGAATAAGCCTGGCGCTGGCTAATGGAAGTCTCAAGTAGACCATCGAATGGCAGGTAGCTGCTCAGGCGCTGGTCCCAGACCCCGGCCGGAACTGCCTCATTGTCCAGCGGCCAATCGAGGACCTTCCCATAGACCGGCTGAAATATCTCTCCGGGGGTCGCTGGAAGGCTCGCGGCCGATTGGCAGAGCTGGCTCACCCGAGCCTGGAATTGGGCGGAATTCCTGTCCCGGGATTTAAGTCCCAGATCGGCCAAGAAATCCGCCCCAGCATACAGCACAACGCTCAAAGTGACCAGGCCGAGAAAGACCAGCAGATAGAGGCGGGGACGACTGGTGATCTTGCCTGGTTTAGATTGTTTTTCTTCAGGAAGCAAGGTGCTAACCTGACCAACCGGTTTTCCACACTGCGGACAAAACACATCGGTATCATTGAGAGCAGCGTTGCAGTTTTGACAGTTCATAATCGGAAGTGAATTCGCGGTGCAACTCTTCGGTTAATTTTTATTTTCGGCTTCGGCTTCCATTTTCGCCAGGCGGGTATAGTAATCAGGGATTTCTTTGAGGTGCGCCCAGGCTATTTTTCCGGTCAGCAGCAGGTCGTCCCCGGTGACGTTCGTCTCGGGATCGCGGGCACCATGCTCAAGCTCAATCGCCAGGCCCTGGCGGAACTGCTCCAGGTCAATTTTGTTCCAATCAAGGCCCAGGCTGGCGCCTACTTCACGTGCTTCTTCGAGTGTAAACAGTTTTTTCATTTCATTCTCCTTTCGTTGATATTTTTCTTATTATAGCCCCAGGTCTTGCATCGAGAATCACCAACCGTGCTAAAATCAAGGTAAATCTCCTTCCCTTGAGGCGGCATGGCTCGACGAAAAAAGTTAACCTCTCAACGCAAATACCAGCTCCTGCTGCAAATCTCCCAGCAAACGCAAACCACGTTTGACCTGGAGCAGATTTTGAACATCCTGTTGGACGAAGTCAAGCTGCTGGTCAATTACGATGCTGCCGGGATTTTTGTGCTCAACCGGACGGTCCTGCCGCCGCGCTTGCAACAACCGCGCCAGGTGATCAGCCAGGTGGTGTTACGGAACTATTTTTTCGAGGAGGGACGGAACCGAATGATGCGGTATGGCGAAGGGCTGGTCGGGCACGCCATCCGCACCGGCGAGTGCGTGGTAATCCGGGACGTCCGCAAAGACCCTCGCTATGTGATCGGGCGAGCCAGCACCCTCTCTGAGATCGATGTGCCGCTCTTCCTGGGCGAGCGAACGATTGGCGCGCTCAACCTGGAAAGCGACCGGGTGGGGGCTTTTAGCGAGAGCGACGCTGACACCCTGCGTTTCTTCGCCGATGCGGCAGCGATCACGATTGACAAGGCCATGCAGCACGCCAACCTGCTCGAGAAAGAGCAGCTTGAGCGCCAGCTCAAGATGGCCAGCGCAGTCCAATCCCACCTGTTGCCGGCGCACCCGCCGCAGGTTCCTGGTTATGATATCGCCGGGCTCTCCCTACCAGCCTACGAAATCGGCGGCGACTATTTCGACTATATCCGGCTTCCGGAAGGGCGGCTGGGCCTGGTGGTGGCGGATGTCTCGGGCGACGGTATGGCTGCTGCGCTGGTGATGGCTTCTTTTCGGGCTCTCCTGCGTACCTTTACATCCAAGGAAAGCGACCCGGCTCAGATCGCCGTAACAATCAACCGGATGCTGCCCAATTTCGCCGGCCAGGGCGATTTTGTTTCTTCAGTCTTCGGGTTGTTCGAGCCTGAAAGCGGGCGGTTGACGTACGTGAACTGCGGCCACAACCTGCCGATTTTGATCCCGTACGGTGGGCAACCGTACAAGCTCAACCGCAGCGGGCCGGCGCTGTGCATGGTGGCCGGGTTCCATTACCAGGCCAGCCAGACCTACCTGGCGCCCGGAGATGCGCTGCTGCTCTATACCGATGGCCTGACCGAAGCGCGCAACACCCAGGGAGAATTTTTCGATGATCTGCGCCTGGATAGCCTGCTGCAGGGAAATCTGCACCGGCCCGCCGCCGAGCTGATCCAGACCATCATTCAAGCTGCCCGCCAGTTCAGCGGATTCGAAGTGTTCTCTGATGACCTGACAATGATTGTGGTCAAGCGAAATCGTTAATAAAAACGGGGCTGTCCAAAAAGAGCATTTGGACAGCCCCGTTTTTTTATTAATCCAACAGATCAAAGCAGGGGCTTTTCAGACAGCCCGCTGTCTTTTTATCACCATTGGTTACGGATCGACGGCCGTGTTGTTCCAGAACCAGTTGTAGGCATACCAGGGGGTATCTTCGGTCCGGATGGCGATCTTGGTCGAGCCATATAATTCCGGCGGGATGAAGAAGGTCTTCTGAATCGTCCCGCCTTTGCCTGAGTTAAAGGAAGTGACGAAGTAGCCGCCCTTACCTTTCATGCCATATGGGCCCATGTAGACGGTGAAGTCGGTGTTCTTCGGGTAGTTATAACCGATGATGGTCACCTTATCATCGCGGACCACACTCTGGATGAAGAAATATGGGTAGCCGGAATAACCATCCGAGGAAGAACCGTCGTCGTTGCTCGAACCGTCGCCGGCAGTGTTATTGTAGAACCAATTATAGGCGAAAAACCCCGAACCGGTAGTGCTTTCCAGGCGAATGGCAATTCGGTAATCGCCTTTGAATTCGTCCGGAATGGGATAGGTGACAGTCTTGCTGGCGCCACCGCCCGAGCTGTAGTTGCCGACTTTGATTCCGTTTTTAGCCTGGGTGCCATAGGGTCCCATCAAGACACGGAAATTATCCTGGGGTGGGAAATGATAGGTCGTGATGGTGACCGTCTTATCGCGGACCACGCTGTCAATCATGAAATAGGGGTAATAGTTGGGCGGCGGTGGTGGGGCGGACTTGGTCGCCACGCACAATACCTGGCCGGTGTAAATCTTGTTCGGGTTGGCAAGGTCGTTCAACTGGACCAGGTATTTCCAGGTGACACCGAATTTCAAGCCAATCTTATACAGGGTATCCCCATGCCGAACGGTGTACCACTGCGCACAGGTGGCAGCCCGGGCAGGTTGGACGCTGAATCCGACCGCAGCTGCCAGGATGGTCAGCGCCAGGAATAGCATGCCAATTCGCTTCCACATAGAATCCTCCTTCTCGGTGATCAAATCTTTTGCGTGTTGTATGCTGCTTAGACGAAACTGTTGCAAGATTTGTTCCCTACTCTGAGCCACACCTCCTTAAAGTCCAGTTGTTGCGGCAGGGGGATAAGCCAGCAAAGCTCGCCTGGATATGCGACATCCCCCGTCCAATTTTATTATACATAGAATCATACACTTTGCATAGCATTCTGCAAGGTTTCTCGTTATAATAACCTAAAATCGGAACCAAATCGCCTGCCCGTACGTCTTAGAAAAGACAACCGTTGCCACTTGATCAGGAGAATGGATTATGCAAGCGAGAGACCGAAATATATTGATTGGCG
>CAZAGA010000029.1:0-1506 GCA_964484335.1 uncultured Anaerolineaceae bacterium | reverse complement strand
ACTTGATCAGGAGAATGGATTATGCAAGCGAGAGACCGAAATATATTGATTGGCGTTCTGGTGGTGTTTGCTGTGGTGCTGCTGTGCGCCGCGGCGCTGGCTGGCTACCAGGTATTCAAACGGATGGGCGGGCTTGAACCCGAGCCAGACGTGAACGCAGCTTATACCCAGGCAGCCCAGACGATCGTGGCCCAGATGACCCAGGAAGCCGGCGCGGCGGCGATTGCCCAATTGACCGCCATCGCCCAGGGTGGGCAGATCCCGGCTTCGCCAGTGGTATTACCAACTGACACCAGCGCGCCAACCCAGATCTTGCCCACCCAGGTACGGCCGACCTTTGTCATTCCCGCTACCGCGACACCCTGGTGGGAAAACCCAACCCCAACCAATATTGTCCAGCCGCCGACCGCTACCCGCCCGCCGGTGGTGCCCTGTAATGCCGCTACCTTTATTCGCGATGTCAGCATCCCAGATAATACCCTCTTGCCGCCCAATTCGCGCTTCACCAAAATCTGGCGCGTGCGCAACGATGGTACTTGCTTCTGGGATTCGAGTTACGCCCTGGTGTTTGTCAGCGGCCGGCGCATGGCGGATAGCACCACGGTCCTGATCCCGGCGACAGTCGCCCCGGGCCAGTCGATTGACCTGGCGATTGAGATGACCTCGCCCGGCAACGCTGGCACGTACCAGAGCAACTGGATGTTCCGCGACCCACGCGGCTACATGTTCGGCGTCGGGCGGAATGGCGAAGATCCGATTTACGCCCGTATTCAGGTTCAAGCCCAGCCGGATCCTAACCCACGTTATGCCTACGATTTCGCCGCCAACTACTGCAGCGCCCAATGGCGCACGGATGATGGCGTGATTGGCTGCACAACCCCGAGCGGAGACAGCCGCGGCTCGGTCGTTTACACCACCGCGCCAGCCCTGGAGCCACGCACGGAAAACGAGCCCGGGTTATGGGTGCGTCCAAACCAGTCCGCCAATGGTTACATTAGTGGGCAGTTCCCGGCCTATGTGGTCAAACCGGGTGACCGCTTCGTGGCCGAGTTTAGCTGCCAGAGCGGCTGGTCGAAGTGCGATGTCACCTTCCGGGTCGACTATCTGCTCTCCAATGGCTCGGCTGGCAACCTGGGCGCCTGGCGTGAAGTGTACGATAACCAAAGCAACACGATCAGCATCGACCTGACCTCGCTGGCCGGTCAATCGGCCCAATTTATCCTGCGGATGCAAAATAATGGTAATGTCAGCCACGCCAACGGAATCTGGTTCCTACCCTCGATCCGCAATTACCCGCCCACCCAGACGCCACTGCCGGCGACAGTGACCCCGACGGTGACGCCGACGATCACCTTGACGCCCGGCGGGGGGTCCTCAAGCGGGACACCTTACCCATGAATTCCTAAAACGAAAAACAGGCGCTTCAGCGCCTGTTTTTCGTTTTAGGAATTTAATTCCGTTTTTTATTCTGCAGATGGCGGACCAGGTAAGGCACTTCGGTGATCA
>CAZAGA010000028.1:0-17620 GCA_964484335.1 uncultured Anaerolineaceae bacterium | reverse complement strand
ACGCCCTGGAGCAGGTGAACCACGCCCTGCATGAAATCCTGGATGTCTGTACGCCCTTATACGATCTACCTGCCGACCCGGTTACCGAGCGCCTGGATGAGATCTATCGAGCCAAAATGCGCCTGGATAGCCGCACGAAGAATAATCGCTTACGCGAGAACCTGCTCAAGCTCGCCGGCCAGGCCGATCAGCTTGGCTTCGCCGCCCTGAAACAGGCCGGTGGGACGCTCTTTCAATGGCCGGGCGGCCTGGAATTGAGCAGCGCCGCCCTGGAAGGATGGATTCTCAACCTGGATCAGATGGTCGCTCCGGAGAGCTGCCTGTTCATTCCATTGGAGAAGTGGGTGGTTCATGGGGATTTGAATGGCGACAACGCCTTGATCGACCCCGATGGGCGGGCCTGGTTGATCGACTTCGGCCGCACCGGTTATGGCTACCGCCTGGCGGATTTTGCTGAATTGGAAAGCGTGATCGCCCTGGATATTCTGACCAGCTCGGAAAACCAGCCGCGCCGCGCCTTTGAAGAGGCCCTGTTCAGCCAGCAGAAATGGCAGTCTGCTCTCCAGTTGCCGGGCGAAAAATTCCTTGCCCTGGGCGATCCCGAGCTGGTGAAGGCTTTTGGTGTGATCCAGGAATTGCGCCGCTGCGCTGCTTCTTATGAGAAAGATCAAGGCTGTTTGAAGCGCTATTACCTGGCTTTGTTTTTCGAAGCCGCCCTGCGTTTGATGATGGAAGACCGCAGTTTCCAGCCCACCCAACCCGCCAACCCGGCCGCCCAGCCTGGCCAGGTTGGCCTGGCGAACGCCTTGTTGCGCTGTGCTATCCTGATTCGGGAATTATCCAAGGAAGAAGGTCTTGATGGAACAACCTTACCCTGAACATCCCCTGACCTATCGCCAGGAAATCCTTGGCCCGCTCTTCCATTTGCTGCATGCCGGCGAGTCGGTCATGCTGCTCGGTGCGGCCAGCATGTCCAAATCGAACCTGATCCGCTTTCTATTGCGTCCGGATGTGCAGGCCTTCTACCAGGGCGAGGCAGACCTGCCTGTGCTGCCGGTTTTGGTGGATATTAACCGCCTGGCCATTCGAACCGGCTCATCCCCTGGCAGCGCCGCCTGGGCCTTTTACGAATTGGTCCTGCATAGCCTGGCGCTGGAACTCCAACGCCGCCCGGAGATGGGCAGGCTTTTGAAATTGGTCTCCCAGCTGCATCAGGAGGTTGTACTGAATGAGAATGGGTTACTGGCGTTGCGAAACCTGGAACGGGCAGTGGATCGCATCTGCCATGATCGCAAGATCCGCCTGGCCTTGTTGATCGATGAGGCTGATCCGTTCTACCAGCACACCGACGCCAATATCTTGTTCAACTTGAGAGGCTTGCGTGACCAGTATAAATATTTCCTGTGCTACATCCTGTTCTTGCGTACCTCGCTGGACCGTTTGCGGAAACCTGATGAATGTGAATCCTTTGATGAGTTATTTAACCGCAATGTCCTCGGTTTGAAACCGTATACTGCCGCGGATGCCGAGCGAGTGGCGCTCCAGCTCGAAGTGCGCAAGGAACTTGAATTGTCCGCCGAACAGCGCGGGAATTTGTTGAAAATCACTGGCGGCCACCCTGGTTTGATGGTCGCCGGTTTCGATGTGCTGGCCCGGGCTGGCCAACCGGCGCAGCAATTTGACCCGCCATTTTGGTTAGAGCAGCCCGAGATCGCGGCCGAATGTAAGAAAATCTGGGATAGTTTACAGGACGATGAACGCCATGGCCTACAACAAGCCTTGGTTGGCCTGGATCGTTCCGTCCATACTCCCGGTATTGACCAATTGCTGCTCAAGGGTTTGCTGGTGGCCGATTCTGGTCCCAGGATGGAAATTTTTTCGCCGCTCCTGGCCAGGTTTGTAGAACAGAAACCCTCCACCGCTGCAGATCTCTGGGTCGATGACAAAACCGCAACCGCCTGGGTTGCTGGAAAACCGGTTTCGGATCTGACGCCCGGTGAATTTCAACTGCTAAAAATCCTATTTCATCAGCCCAAGCATATCTTCAGCCGGGAGAAGATCCTGGAGCTGCTTTATCCCAACGATGCCCACCAGGCCACTCAGGTGAACGATAACCGGGTGGATAAACTAGTCAGCAACCTGCGTTTAAAGATTGAGCCTGACCCGAAAAAGCCACGCTATATTCTCACCAAGCACGGCCACGGTTACTATCTGAACATCGAGCGAAAACCTGGCGATTAAATCCATCCAGGTGGAGCGCCCCGGCTCTCCACCTGGATGGGAGTCAAGATGGTAATTTGAGTTGAACCGGATCTAGGGATCCTAGGCCGTCATTGCGATGTAGAAGAAGATTGTCGCCATCGTGAGAGCAATCACTGCGATGAAACCGCCCAGGCAGCCCTCGCCCTCATCTTCACCGGAACCATTGTGTTTGCTGGCAATGGCGAGGATCAGGAAGAATGCCACTCCAACGCCAATGCAGAAACCGCCTGAGATGAAAGAGAGAGATTGGGAAATCTGTTCAATCATGGCCTGCCTCCTTCGCGTGGTTTGGGATTTTCAACCCCATTCTCGCGCCGGCAAGCCAAGATAACCTGTCAGACAACTGCTATTTTGTTATCAATTTACTGCCAAAGTTGTCAATTCTGGCCTTTCAGCAGGCCTGTCTGGCGTAACGCTTAAGGAAATTGGAGTTCCCCCCGCGCCAGCTTTTCCTGCGGCAGCAGGCTGGCATAGATGGTTTCGAAGACCGGGGTCGCGCATCCGGCCTGGCGTCCCATCCGTACTACGGCGCCGGTTTGGGCTTCCAGCTCGGAAGGCCGGCCTTCCTGGATATCGCGCTGCATCGACGGTACGACCGCCGGCGCCATCTGGTCGATCCGCGCCAGGGTGGTGGCAGCAATTCCAGGCTCGAGTTGGATCCCTTTGGCCTCCGCCAGGCTTGCGATTTCTTGCAGCGCCTGAATTAACATCTGGCGGGTTTCCGGCACCGCCCGCGTTACGCCCACCGGCGCCCGGGCAACCGCGCCTACACTGCTGATCGCCGCGATTAGCAGGAACTTTCGCCATAAGGCCGCCTGGATATCGGCTGGAATCTCCACCTGGACCCCGGCGTTTTCAAAGGCTTGCCGCAAGGCCTCGACCCTTGGACTGGCTCGACCATCCAGCTCATTGAAGCGCACCACCGGCTCAATCCCGACGTGACGGATCCAACCCGGGCCGGCGATGTAGGCCGAGATCTGGCATAGCCCGCCCAGCACGTGCTGCTCGCCCAGGGCCGCCGCTAATTGGCCAGCTGCATCTACCCCGTTCTGCAGCGGCACCACCACGCTATCCGGCCCCAGCATGGGAAGCAGCCGGGCGGCGATTTCGGGCACCTGCCAGGCTTTCATGCCCAGCAAGATCACATCGACTACCCCAACCTGCTTTGGCTCTGCCACCGCCTGGGCTGGCTGAATCCGGAAGTCGCCCAGAATCGATTCGACCCACAGCCCGCTCTCTTGGATAGCCTGCAGGTGCTGCCCGCGCGCAATAAAGATTACTTCCTCCCCGGCCTGCGCTAACCGTCCCCCGAAATAACCCCCCACGCCGCCAACCCCATAGACTGCAATTCGCATATTACCTCCACTGCTTGACCCTTTTCGATCCCGGCTGGGCGGTTTCATTGCCATGCCTGCCCGCCGGCCGGTTTCATTTTACCTGATAACGGATCGCGCAGTTCGTAATCTGGCGAAAAAATCGGTTACAATACGTTTTAATCGAGTTCCCCTGATGAAAAGGAGCCTTAGATTATAGCTTCAACAGGAAATACGATGAGCGATAAACAAGAAAACCCCCAAAATGTGATTGAAGCCTACCGGAAGCGGCAGCAGCGCAGCCGGCGGGCGCCGGTGATGCTTGGCCTGGCCGGCATCTTGCTGGTGGTTGGCGCCGCGGTGTTAATCTTCTGGTTGATCGGACCGAACAAGCCGAACTTCATTTCCGGCCTGTTTGCCACGGATACCCCCACCCCGACTGCCACGGCGACAGTCACCCTGACGCCGACCCCCACCAATACCCCCACCGTGACGCCGACCGAAACTGCCACCCCGACGATCACGATCACCCCCACCGTGCCCGGCCCGTTCACGTACCAGGTGGTGGAAGGCGATAGCTGCTACGCCATTGCTGTCAAATATCAGGTTGACCTGCTGCTCTTGATCACCATCAACAACCTGGACCCCTCCTGCCCGATTAAAATCGGCGACAAGCTGACCATCCCCGGCCCGGATACTTCGCTCCCGACGGAAACTCCACTGCCTTCGAATATCCGCCCCGGCACCAAGATCGAATATCGCGTCCAGACTGGCGACACCCTCGGGTCGATTGCCTTGAAGTTCAACAGCACGGTTGAGGCGATCATCAAGGAAAACAAGATCACCAACGAGAATGAGATCCTGGTTGGCCAGGTCCTGATCGTCCCGGTCGATCTGGTTACCCCGGTCCCGACTGCCACCGCCACCCTGGCCGGTACCACTCAACCAGCCGCCGCCACGCCAGCCGCAACGGCCACTCCCTGATCCGCCTTCGTCCTAACAAAAAACAAAAACCGGTGATCCAGGTCACCGGTTTTGTTTTATCGCCAGGCTGGCCTCTTCGATCCGCTGCAAGATTTCGGCTGCCTCGTCCGGATTTGCCAGGCGGACCCGTCCGTCTTCCCCAATCTGGATCGGAACCAGCTCGTAGCCGGTGTATTCCGTTCCGCGAAAGTGAATCTTCAAGATCACACCCTGTTGGTGGTCATTCAAGTCCTGGTCGAAGACGAAGTTTCCCAGCCCATAAAACACCGGGATCCCCTCGATCTCCTGGATGCCCTGGACGACATGGGTATGGTTGCCGACCACCAGGTCGGCTCCGGCTGCGACAATCTCTTGGGCTAGGCCGCGCTGGATCCAGTTCGGCGTCGCCACATCTTCTGGCCCCCAGTGCGGCATAGCGATGACTACATCGGAGATTTTTCGCGCCTCAGCAATTGCAAAGCGCAGGTTTTCTTCGTTCAACACCGCGATCCCTGGCCGGTCCGGCCCAGCAAAAGCCATTGGCTCAATCTGGCCGAGTGAGACAATTCCAAAGCGCACTCCGTTTACTGTCAGCACGATCGGTCGCATGGCCTGGTCGTGGTTTTCACCTGCGCCTACATAGGCAATCCCAACCCGGCGTAAGTTCTCCAGGGTATCGAAAAAGGCTCGCTCGCCGCAGTTAGCCGGCCCGCAGTTCTTGATATGGTTGGTTGCCACGCTCATCGCATCGAAACCGGCCCGCGCCAGGGCATCGGCGTTGTTCGAGCCGCCCACCAGGACATAGGTTGGCACACAACCCGTGCGCGGCGGATAGTCGCTCATCGTCGCGTTAAGTGTGCCGATCGCCAGGTCGGCCTGTTGGATGATCGCGCTCACTTCCTCGTAGGGATAGTCGGGGTTCCCGTTGGCGTCGATCGCCGCCTGGACGCAGCGCGCCGGTACGATTACCCCGGTAAACAATAGGGTCGTCTCGGCGGGTGGGGTGCTGGTCGGCGACAGAGTGGGCGAGGGCTGCAGGGTAGGTTCTGGCGTGGCGCTTGGGGTTGGCGGGAGCGTGAAGGTCGCACTGGGGGATGGCGGAATACTCGCTGGCGGCGGATCCGCAGGCGGTGAGGCCTGGGTTACCCATGTCGCCGTACTCGGGTTGGGAGAGGCTGGTTGGCTGGCCTCACAGGCGCTGGAGAATAGTACCACCGCTAAGATTAGGATAATCGCTTGGATGCGTAGCATGTTTTTCATCTTGATTAATAGAACAATTGTGCTATAATGGTCTTAACCGGCTAATCTGGTTACCTGCTCACCCGTGATACCTTGAGGCTGTCGGAGGTCGCAGCATGAAAACATCCAAATCCTTCTTGATCCTGGCAATCCTGTTCAGCCTGCTGACATTCAGCCTGTTCGCTTGCAGCCTGGAATTGGGCGGCGGTTTAACCGGCGGCGCCACCCCCCAGCCGGGGGAAAGCCTGGCTGGCCACCTGACTGCCACCTACGGGGCGGAGCAATTTCACGCCCAGCTCACCGCGATCGCCGAGGCCCCACTGGTCGGGGGTGGGGCAAATCCCTGATATTCGGGGAGGTTAATTGTCATCCAGGGGCGGCGCGGCTGGCCCGTAGTCCAGGATTTCACGGGCCCCGCTGCCCGGCTCGGGGGGGCCGACAATCCCCTTTTCTTCCATGCTTTCAATAATCCGGGCGGCCCGCGAATACCCGATCCGCAACCGGCGCTGGAGCATCGAGATCGATGCCCGGCCTTGCCGCCTGGCCAGGTCGATCGCCTCGTTCATCAGCGGATCCTGATCCTTATCTTCAGCGCCGCTATCCCAAAAGCTCATCTGTTTTAACGGGATTCCCTCGGGCAGCCCATCGATTATCGCCTCGATTGCAGTCGGCGCCGGCTTGATTAATCCGCTGAATTCTTGCCAGTAGCTCACCAGGTGGTAGATTTCAGAATCGGACAGGTAGACCCCCTGCAAGCGCACCGGGGCGGGTGAGTCGGGCGCCTGGAAGAGCATATCGCCGCGGCCCAGCAAGGTTTCTGCGCCCGGTTGGTCGAGGATCACCCGGCTGTCGACATTGGAGGCCACGGCAAAAGCCACCCGCGCCGGGAAGTTTGCTTTGATCAACCCGGTGACTACATCGACCGATGGGCGTTGGGTGGCGATCACCAGGTGAATCCCGGTGGCGCGCGCAAGTTGCGCCAGGCGCGTGATCGTGCGCTCAGTCTCATCCGGCGCCAGCATCATCAGGTCGGCCAGCTCATCGATCACCACCACCAGGTAGGGCAGCCTGGCCTGGCCCCGGGCGACCATCTTGGCGTTGTAATCCTGGATGTTGCGCGAGCCCATTTCGGCGAGCTTCCGGTAGCGCATGTCCATCTCGCGCGTCACCCACTGCAGTGCTGCTACCACCCGCTCCAGCTCCACCACCACCGGTGCCAGCAGGTGCGGAATGCCATTGTAGCCGGTCAGCTCAACCCGCTTCGGGTCGACCATAATCAGGCGCAAATCATCCGGGGTATTGTTAATCAGCAGGCAAGAGATTAGCGCATTGACACACACCGACTTGCCCGAGCCGGTCTGCCCGGCGATCAGCAAGTGCGGCATGGCGGCCAGGTCAGCCGCCACCGCCTGGCCGGAAACATTCTGCCCCAGGGCGAAGCGCAGCGGCGACTTCAGGCGCTTGAACGCCTCGTTTTCCAGTACATCGCGCAGGGCCACCACGCCAATTTTTTCGTTCGGCACCTCAATCCCAACATAGCCCTTGCCGGGTACCGGCGCTTCAACCCGGATGCTGCGCGCCGAAAGCGCCAGCGCCAGGTCGTTGGATAAGGCGGTAATCTTGCTGACCCGCACGCGTGTCTTCCCGGAGCGAGTTTCCATGAAATCTGGTTCAACGCCGAACTGGGTGATAGTCGGCCCGCGATTGATCTCAACCACTCTCACCGGCGCTCCAAACGAAGCCAGGGTCTCTTCAATCAGCCGGGCCCGCTGCCGGTCGACATCATCATTATGGTCGATTTCCACCCCAGGCTCAAGGATTTGATCCAGGCTGGGCAGGACCCATTGAATGTTTTGCGTCTCAGCCTCGTTCCCTGGAATCGCTGGCAGGAAAGGCGGGGAGGCCGGCTGGACAGCCCCGGTCCTGGGTTGAACCGGGGTATAGGGCAGCGCTTCGGACGGATTTTCGAGTGATGATGCCCGGCTTTCCAATTGGGCGCTGCGGGGGGAGCTGGCGGGCTGAAACAAGCGAGCCTGCAGGCGGCTGGCCGCGCCGCCGATCCAGTTGAAGATCTCGAGCACGCTGACATCCAGCGCCAGGACCAGCCCAACCAGTAGCCAGGCTGCCAGGGCGATCGCCGCACCGCCTACCCCTAAGATTCCTTCCAGCGTGCGGAGTAAGAACGAACCCAGGTAACCGCCGCCTCTCCCCGCTTCGGCCAATTCTTGCAAAGTAAGGGTGTTGGCTTTGGAGCTGGCAGCGAGAAAATGCAGCCAGCCGGCCAGGTTCAAGAGTAGCAGGCTGAAGCCCACAAAACGCGGCAGGGTCAACTCGGGGATGCGCTCATAATTACGCAGGATCAGCCACAGGCCACCGGCTAACAGCGCAAACGGGAAGATATAGATCCCTGCCCCCAGCAGCCGGCGAAAGAACGCCAGCATTCCGCCGGTCGCGGCGCTGTTGTTGGTCGAAAGCAGGCTCAAGAACAGCAACAGGCCGAGAAATACCGACAGGATCCCGGCGATATCCAGCGAACGGTTAAGCGTCAGCCAGCGCTCCAGGCTGCTAAATCGCCGGGAAGGCTGGCTGCGGGGTGGTGTGCTGCGGGATCGTGCGGTTTGGCTCTGGGCTCGGCTGGTCCCGCTGCTCTTCCGGCGCGCCGGGGCAGCCGCGCTGGGGCCTTTTTTCGCCGGAGCAGTCTTTTTCACCACGGCCTTTTGGGGTGCGGCTGTGGTTCGGGGGCTGCGCCGGGAGGCGATCGACTCGGCTGGCGCGGCTCGCTTAGCCGGGCTGGCTTTGCCGCTGCTCTTGGGGCTGGATTTCGGTGCTGAGGTCGGTTTGGCCATGGGTTGTGGAAAATTATAGCACAAACGGTCGAATGATTTTCCGTTTCCACCAGTCGGTCGATTCCACCAGACCGGCTGCCAGCCGGACTAGAAGATGGGGTACAATACCTGGCAAGCGGCGAAACATTTCACTTGAGAGGTCTGGCCTTTGTTTGAACTGGTATTTCTAGGCACGTCTGCTTCTGCACCGTCCATCCACCGCGGGCTCTCGGCCCAGGTGGTGATGCATGATGAATATCGTTTCCTGATCGACTGCGGTGAAGGCACCCAGCGCCAGATCATGCTCTCCGGCCTGGGTTTCAAGCGGTTGAACCGCATCCTGATCACCCATGGCCATCTCGACCACATCCTCGGCCTGGCCGGGTTGCTCTCCACCTTCACCCGCTGGGAGACGATCGACGACCTGGAGATCTTCGCCGGCCGTTGGGCCCTCGAGCGCATCCACGATCTGCTCTACGGTGTCGTGCTGCGTGGCGCTCGCCCCCCAATGGAGATTAAGTTCACCGAGATCAAATCTGGCCCGATCTTTGAAGCGGATGATTTCTCGGTGACAGCCTTTCCGGTTTACCATCGCGGCCAGGACTCGTTTGGTTTTTTGTTCCAGGAAAAATCTCGCCGGCCGTTTCTACTCGAAAAAGCCGACGCGCTGCACATCCCGCCCGGCCCCTGGCGCCGCGACCTGGTCAATGGCCAGCCGGTGACCCTCCCGGATGGCCGCCAGATCGACCCCGAGCAGGTCCTCGGGGAGCAACGCTCCGGCGTCCGCCTGGTGCATGTCGGCGATGTCGGCCGGACGGAGGACTTGCGCTCGGTTTGCCAGGACGCCGACGCCCTGGTGATCGAGGCAACCTACCTGCAGGAAGAAGCCGAGATGGCGCACGAATTCGCTCACATGACCGCCCAGCAGGCCGCCCAACTGGCCCTGCAGGCTGGGGTCAAGCGCCTGATCTTAACCCACATTTCGCGCCGTTACCGGGAGCGTGATGTCGTCGCCGAGGCGCGGGCCGTCTTTCCGGAGACCATCGTCGCCCGCGATTTTGACGCCTTTCAGGTCAAGCGGGGTGAATTTACCAAGCTAAGCCTGCCGCGCGAGAGCGATTGAGCGCCTCACCGCTTCAGGCGAAGCGCTCCTCTTTCCAAATATCCGCTTCATTGTGATAGCCGGCCTGCTCCCAGAAGCCCAGCTGGTCTTCGGCCAGGAATTCCAGGCCGCGCAGCCACTTGGCCCCTTTCCACAAGTAGGGCGTTTTTAGGTCCCGGCGTTCCGGGATCGCGCCGATCACCCCGCGCAACGGGTAGCCATGCTCTGGCGTGATCGGCTCGCCGTTATAGTGCGTGGCCAGCAGGAAATTATCCTGCAAGATCACCTCCAGCGGCAGGTTCACCGTAAAGCCATATTCGGCGTGCTGTAAAACGTGGCGGGCGCTGGCTTTTGGCTGGATCAAGCCCGAATCAATCAAATCCTTCAGCGAAACCCCTTCCCAATCGGTGTCGAACTTGCTCCAGCGCGTGACGCAGTGCAGGTCCAGGTTGATCTTGCGGCGTGGTAGCTTCTGGAACTCATCCCAGCTCCAGCGCAGCGGTGTCTCAACCTCGCCCCACACCCTCAGGTCCCAGGTCGCCGGGTTGAAGCCTGGCACCGGGCCGTAATGCAGCACCGGGAATTTCTGGGTTACTGATTGTCCGGGCGGGAGCCGTCCTTCTTGATTGAAACGTTTTTGATCTTCTTTACGGCGAAAAATACTGTTAAACACACTTGCCTCCTAAACTTCGAATGTACCACCGGGAGTAAGTAGATGCGCCTGGGCGCCAGTCTCCTTTTTCACCCGCTCAGCCCAGGCCTGCGGGTCCTGGGCGATTAAATCCCAGGTATTGTAATGGATCGGGATGACGTGCTTGGGTTGGATCAGCTTGACGGCCCGCAGGGCGTCCTCCGGACCCATGGTGTAGTTGTCACCGATCGGCAACATGGCCAGGTCGATGCCCTCCTCGCCGATCAGGCGCATATCACCGAACAGCCCGGTGTCGCAGGCAAAGTACAATTTCTTGCCGTCCAGGGTGGTGAGCAAAAAGCCGGCCGGGTTGCCGCCGTACGAGCCATCTGGTAGTCCTGAGCCATGCAGAGCCTGGGTCAGCTTGAGATAGCCAAAGGGATAGGTGTGACCCCCGCCGATGTGTTGGGCGTGGGTGGCAATCCCCTGCTTGCCCAGCCAGCCCGAGATCTCGGCATTGCAAATCACGCTGGCCTGGGTGCGGCGCGAAATCGCCACGGCATCGCCGATGTGGTCGCCATGCCCGTGCGAAACCAGGATGTAATCGGGCTTCATCTGGTTGGCGGTGATGCTGGCCGCCGGGTTGCCCGAGAAATAGGGGTCGATGATCAGTTGATAACCGCTGGTTTTGACGCCAATCGTGGCGTGTCCATACCACGTAACTTGGGTGGTCATAAGGAGCTCCTTTCTGTCCGGTCTCTAAATCCGCCGTACTGTGCCTGGGCTGCGCTTGCACCCCGATTATAAATAGTATAATCCCAACGTGCAAACCCAGCCGCTGGTTTCTGTCCTGATGCCTTGTTACAACGCCGCTGCCACCTTGGAAGAGGCGCTTTCCAGCCTGGCAGCGCAAACCCTGGCCGATTTCGAGTTGATTGCTGTCGATGATGGCTCGACCGATGGCACCATGAATCTCCTGCGGGCCTGGGCCGGTCGGGATGAGCGCCTGAAGCTGGTTCAGCAGGCCCATGGCGGAATCCTTGCCGCGCTGAATACCGGCCTGGCTTACTGCCGCGCCCCGCTGGTCGCCCGGATGGATAGCGATGACCGCTGCCACCCTCAACGGCTCGAGCGGCAGGTCGATTTCCTCAATCGCCATCCCGAGATTGGCCTGGTCAGTTGCCGGGTGGAAGCCTTCCCTGCCGGCGACGTGCGCACCGGCTTCCAGATCTACCTGGACTGGTTGAATGGCCTGCTGACCGACGCTGAGATTCGCCGGGAGATCTTTGTCGAGAGCCCGCTGCCCCATCCCAGCGTCACCTTCCGCCGCGCCCTGGTCGAGCAGGCCGGGGGCTACCAGGAGCACGGCTGGCCGGAAGACTACGATCTGTGGCTGCGGCTTTACCTGCAGGGCGCCCGCTTTGCGCGCCTGCCCGAGGTGCTGCTGAGCTGGCGCGAGCGGCCGGACCGCCTGACCCGCTATGACAGCCGTTATTCGCTGGAGAATTTTTTGCGCGCCAAGGCTTATTACCTGGCGCGCGGCCCGTTGGCCGGGCGAGAGACGGTGTTTATCTGGGGGGCCGGGATGATGGGCCGCCGCCTTACCCGCCAGTTGGAACGCCAGGCGTTGCCTGTGCGCGCCTTTTTCGATGTCGATCCGCTTAAGATTGGCCGGACGCGCCGGGGACGGCCGGTGCTGGCGCCCTCCGACTTCTCGCTCCAATGGCGCCAGGCCCGCCAGCCGGCTCTGCTGGCCGCAGTGGGGGCGCGCGGCGCCCGGCCGCTGATCCGCCAGCGCCTGCAAAACTTCGGCCTGGTCGAGGGCCAGGATTGGTGGTTTGCGGCATGAAGATCCTGTTCGATGGTTGGGCGCTGGCTTACGCGCCCAACAGCCCCGGGGCGATCCACCTGCACGCCTTGCTCGAGTTGGTTCCAGGCGACGTACAGGCCCTGGTCGCCCTGCCCGCTGCGCCGGCCTTCCCGTTGCCTTCAATGGCTGAGCCGTGGATCGTCCCCACTCCGCCCACCTCGCGCCTGGCCTGGGAGCAGCGCAGCCTGCCAGCACTGGCCAGGCGCGCCGGTGCAGCCTGCACCCACCTAGCCGGCGGAAGCCCGGCGCTATTCGCTCGTCGCCAGGCCTGGTATAGCCCGGCCGGCTTTGACCTGCCTGCCAGCTTGCTTCCGTCTCCTCCCCAGGAGCAGGCGCCGCTCGGCTATCAGGAGCGCTTGCGGGAATCGCTCTTCGAAGGCAGCCTGGGTCGGGTTCAAGGCATCCTCTGGCCGGACGACCTGCCGTCCCTACCCGGTGGGCTACCACTCCAGCGCTTGCCCGTCTACCTCCCCAACGTCTTTTACCAGCCCGCCGCACAGCTTCCCACCGGCCTGGACCTGCCGCAGGGCTGCTTGCTTTACCATGGCCCTTCCGGGTCGGCAGATCTCCAGCGCTTGCTCTCCGCCTGGAGTTGGGCGGCTGGCGTGCTCGGCGAGCAAACCCCTCTGGCGCTGCTCGGGCTCGAGCTGCCCGCCCGGCGTAGCCTGCCTGGCCTGTTGGAGCGCTTGAAGCTTGCTCCCACCGTCCACCTGCTGCCCGATCTTCCCCTCGACGCCCTGCCGGCTCTCTACCGCCACAGCAGCGCCCTGTTTCATCCCGCCCGCCTCTCCCCCTGGGGCGACCCTTACTGCCTGGCGTTGGCCTGCGGGCTTCCGGCGATCGGGATCGAAGACCCCTGGTCGGATGCCCGCCTGGGACCGGCTGCCTACCTGATGAAACCAGGCGATCCGGAAACGACCAGCCGGGCCCTGGGCGCTGCCCTGCTAACCGTGGTAGGAGAGCCCAGCGTGGGCGAGGCCCTGTCCGAGGCGGGAAAAAAACGCTCGGCCGCCTGGAAGGCAGCCGAGTCGCTCGCGAGAGATGGTTTTGCCAGGGCGCTGGCCGTCTAATTCTGATACCTCAGCGCCCGCGCATCTGCCGGGCTGCAAAAAAGGCCACTACAGCCCCAGCAAGTAAAATCGCCGCCCCCAAGAAGCCCAGCAGCGGGGAGCGCGTCCCTTCGGCCGGCAAGACCGGCGCTTCGGCCAGGGTTTGCGAGTTGGCCTGGGCTCCGAAATCGATGAACGTCTGGTCGCCAGCCTTCAGTGCAATACTAAAGCTGTTATTGGTCGTCGGGTTGTAGCCTTCCGGCACGGCCACGCTGATCGTGTAATCGCCCTCCGGCAGATCCCGAAAGCATTTGTGTGCGCTGCACAGGGTGACCAGATTGCCGGCTCCCGCTTCCACGTCTGAAAGCGTATCCTCGCACGCATCTAACGATCCCGGGTTGCTATCTCCGGTTAACGAGACCGTGCCAACCCGGTTATTGATGCTGATCGCACCTTGCGGGATGGCTGGCTCCTCTTCCTGGCGCAGCGAATCGCCGTTCAGGTCATCGAACATCAAAATACATAATGCGCCGGTACCCGGCTTGGGGGTTGGGGTGGGCAGGATCGGGGTCGGTGTGGGCGTCGGGCCGAGGGTGGGCGTGACCAGGGCCGGCCCGGCCAGGCCAATGATCAGCCGCTGGCCGATAATAATTGTGTCGCCGGTCAGGTTGTTCAACTGGCGTAAGTTGTCGACCGGGACGCCGGTGATCAGCGAGATGCTCAGCAGGGTGTCATTGGATTTGACCACCCAGATGATTTTTCCGTCCGGCCCTGGGGTGGGCGTGTAGATGGGCACCTGGGCCTGGACGGCGCGCGGCACCGGTTGGGTAAACCAACTCGCCGCCAACAGCGCCAACAGGCAGACAAACAGCACAGGGGAAGTGATTTTTTTAAGCGTCATCAGGGTTAAATTATACTGGAATTCATCGCCGGGACCGCGGCTTGTTCCGCCCTTCGCAGCAGGTTAGCGGTTTGGCCTGCCAGCAGCAGGGTCAGCCCGACCAGCCCAAAAAAGTAGAGCTGGATGCGCTGGGCCTCGCTGTTCAAGATCGGCGAAGGTGGGTGCATCACGTTCGGTGTGTTCCATAGCACCCAGATCAGCAGGGTGACATAAACCAGGTTGGCTAGCGAAGCCCAGGCAGGCCGGCCCAGCAGGGCTACTCCCATCTGGAGCAGCAAGCCGCCGATCGCAAAAACCACCGCCACCCGGAAGCGCGGCTCGACCAGGAACATTCCATTCCAGTTGGTCTCCATTGCCCAGACCGAGATCGGAAGGTAGCTGATCCAGAAGATCAGCCCGGCCCGGCCCAGGGCGCGCGACCAGGCATGCAGCCCAGCACCGCGCCGCAGCAATCCAGCCAGGCCAGCCAGCCCGGCGGCCACGAAACAGGCCAGCGCTGCCCACACCCAGGCGCCATGCAAATAGACTATCCGCACGTTAGCGCCCAGGCTCTTTTCCGCCGGCCCGATCAGGGTCAGGCCCGCGATTGCCAATAAGGTAAGCAGATACCAGCTCAAGGATGTTTTTAACATGCTCTCGATTGTATCAGAAATCGCTTGGGAAACGAAAGGCGAGCTCAGGTTCGCTTTTTCAACAACCTCGCCAGTTGCCAGCCTGCCAGGCTGAGCAGCAGCAAGATGCCGAAGAAATACAGGCGGATCCCGCCCGCCTCGGCGCTGAAGATCGGCGATTCGGGGTGTAGGATGCTATCCGCCCCCCACATCGTGGCAAACACGACCGCCCCATACAGGATATTCGCGGCCGAAGTCCAGGCCAGGGGCAAGAACAGCAGTCCAACCTGGAGTAGCAGGCCAACAATTGCCAGGTTTAAGGGCAGTCGAAAGCGCGGCTCATCCAGGAACAGGCCGTTCCAGTTGGCCTGCATCACCACCAGCGACATCGGCAGGAAGACCAACCAGAACAACAACCCGGCCTGGCCGCTTGCGCGTGACCAGGCCTGCCAGGTTGGGCGCCGGATCAATAATCCAATTGCCCCGGCCGCCGCCGCCCCCAGAAATAAAAGCAGCGCGACCCAGACCCATGCCCCGTGGAAATAAACCAACCGGGCGTTGCCGCCCAGCGTTTGCTCAAGCGGAGCAAACCGCGCAGCCAGGATCGCCGCTGCGATAAAGAAAACCAACCACACGGTCGGAGTGCGACTAGTTTCTGGCGGGTACGGCCGCGAATTGGTCGAAGGTCGTGTTGCGCAGCCGCTCGACCAGTTCAGCCTGGGCATCGCACCAGACCGGTTTCATTGGGCAGTCGTCGCCAAACGAACAGTCGCCATTGCCCACGCACTCGTTCAACAGGATCGGGCCATCGATCGCCTCAACCACCTCGAGCAAAGAAATCGCTTCCGGGTTGCGGGCTAGCGATACGCCGCCGCGCGCGCCGCGCGAAGTCTGCAGCAGGCCAGCCACCGATAACTGGGAAACGATCTTCGCCAGGAACGAAGGCGGGATCTGCTGTTCTTGGGCAATCTGGCTGGTAGCCGCCCGTTGGTCTTCTCCGAGTTGCGAAAGATACAGCACGGCTCGCACCGCGTAATCGGCTTGTCGAGTAATTTGCATAGCAATACCTCCTATTTTAGATCATACAGGTAAAAATTATTATCAATATTTTAGAGTGTTTTTAGCCAATTTACTAGTGACAACCGTCACCCGCTGAATATGACGGTTGTCCATATTTGTGTAAATTTATGTGACAATTACCCACTTTGGCGGCTGGGGAAAAAAGCAGGCGCCGGATGAGAATATGGTAAGATTGTCCCCTGGATGACCAATCTTTTTGGAGGCTGTAAATGAAACAAATTTGTGTCGTCGGAGTGGGGTATGTCGGCCTGGTGACGGCTGCCTGCTTTTCAGACCTGGGCAACCGCGTAATTGCCCTGGATATTTCCAATGAGAAAATCGAAGGCCTGAAGCGCGGCGAAATGCCGATCTACGAGCCGGGCCTCAGCGAGTTGGTCGAGCGCAATGTTCGCTCCGGCCGCCTGTCTTTTACCACTTCTTATGAAGAAGGTTTGAAAGATACCGAATTTGTCTTTATCGCCGTTGGCACGCCTTCCGGCGTGGATGGCGAGGCTGATCTGCGCTACGTCGCCACTGCCGCCGAGACCATCGCCCGCACGATGACCGCGCCGCTCTATATTGTCAACAAATCGACCGTCCCGGTCGGTACCGGCGACTGGGTCGCTGATATTGTCCGCCGCTCCCAGCCCCAGCCGGTTCCCTTCTCGGTGGTCTCCTGCCCCGAATTCCTGCGCGAAGGCTCGGCGATCAGCGATTTTATGCAGCCCCACCGCACGGTACTGGGCTCGTTAGATCGCGAAGCCGCCGAGCGCGTCGCCCAGCTCCACCTGCCGCTGCGCGCCCCGATCGTCATCACCGACCTGCGCACCGCCGAGATGATCAAGTACGCTTCTAACGCTTTCCTGGCGACCAAGATCTCCTTCATTAACGAAATCGCTAATATTTGCGAAGCCCTGGGCGCGGACGTCAAAGAAGTCGCCATTGGGATGGGCTACGATAAGCGCATCGGTCCATTTTTCCTGGATGCCGGTCTGGGCTATGGCGGCTCGTGCTTCCCCAAGGATGTCAAGGCGCTGGCCTACATGGCCGCCGATAAAGGCCGCCACCCCCAATTACTGCACGCCGTGATGGAGATTAATAACGACCGCCGCCCGATGGTGGTCTCGCGTTTACGCGAGCTGCTCGGCGACCTGCGCGACAAGACCATCGGCCTGCTCGGACTGTCCTTCAAACCCAACACCGACGACATGCGCGACGCCCCTTCAATCGATATCGCCGAAAGCCTGCTGGCGCTCGGCGCTCAGGTGCGCGCCTATGACCCGGTCGCCATGGAGGTCGCTCACAACTTGCTTCCCGAAGTCGCCATGCAGCCCGATCCCTACACCCTGGCCGCTGGCTGCGACGCGCTGGTAATCCTGACCGAGTGGAACGAATTCAAGCAGCTCGACCTGCTGCGCCTGCGCGGCCTGCTCGACCAGCCGGTGGTGGTCGACGGCCGTAACATTTATGACCCCGAAACCATGACCGAGCTGGGCTTCCGCTACCGCGGCTTTGGACGCGGCTACAATGGGACCAAGCCATAACGGCCAGCCGTCCTGCCTGGCTCCGGTGGATCGATGAACCCTGAACGCCCGCCCGTCTGCGATTATGAAGGCTCGGATTACCAGTCTTCATTTTGGGAACAGGGCGGGCGTGCCTATGAAGACCAGGTCGAAGCGATCGCCCTGCGCCGCCTGCTGCCCGGCGCTGGCCGGCGCCTGCTAGAGCTCGGCGCTGGCGCCGGGCGCAACACACCGCGCTACCACGGCTTCGAACAGGTCGTCCTGCTCGATTA
>CAZAGA010000027.1:0-17799 GCA_964484335.1 uncultured Anaerolineaceae bacterium | reverse complement strand
CAACACGTACCCGAAAACCGAAGCACTCAGCAGAAGAGCCGGCCTTAAAATCGGCGATTATTTCGTAGCTATCGCCGCGCAACCCGGCCAGAAGGTTCTCACCAGGGGTGATGGTTTGCTGGTTCCAGGACTTATGCTCAGCGCGCAAATCTCTCAGTTCGGGGATGGGCTGCTGAAGCAGGCGAATGCCCTGCGCTGTTTGGATGAGCGCTATCTGTCGGGGCAGGCTGAATGCTCCGCGCCAGATCGTTGCAGGAATGAGATTGGCATACTGCCAGTTGTTTTGCCAACCAATTGTGATGCAGCGACCGCGTGGCTCATTGCCCCAGGATCGCAGCGCATAATAGTCCGCACCGTAATCAACCCAGAGCAGGGTGTTCAGCGGGTTGTCGGAAGTGAAAGTATTTCCATCAAACTGACCAACGAAATATGCTGATCCGGATCCGCCGGCGGGAGCCCCGCTTTGAATACCAACCGTCAGGACCCAACGGGTCTCCTGCCCGCTATCCACAGGCAGCTCAAACAAGTCGGGAGTTTCCCATGGTTCCCCAATGGGACTATCGCAAGGTCCCAGTTGCCCGCTGGCGGTCCAGTGAACTAAATCCGAGGAGGTGTAGAACAAAATCCTGTTAGCAGCAGCCAGGCACATTACCCAGTGGGCTACTGCTGACCCTTCAAACCAAAAAACCATTGGATCGCGAAAATCGACCATGTGCGAGGGGGCAGGAATGACCGGGTTCCCGGCATATTTTGTCCAGGTGCGGCCAGAATCGCGGCTATAGGCCAAGCTTTGGCTCTGTTTTCCGACCTGGTCGTGGGTGAAAATGGCGACCAGGGATTCTTCGCCAAAACCAGCGCTGTTTTTCCAGTCAATGACGATACTGCCCGAAAATATTTTTCCGTTTTCATCCGGGTAGAGGGCGATTGGTAAATGCTGCCAGTCGATCAGGTTGTGGCTGACAGCATGTCCCCAGTGCATTGGCCCCCAGACAAGGCTATCGGGGTGATACTGGTAAAAGAGATGGTATTCGCCCTGGTAATAGATCAGGCCACTGGGATCGTTCATCCAATTAGCAGGAGGCGTGAAATGATAGACGGGACGAGGGGGTTGATTGAGTGTCACAGATGAAGCTCCCGATTATATTCCGGTATGTTCCGCAAGCAAATGTTGAGAACAGGTAGATTGGTCCTCTTTCTCCAAAATCAACCCTTAATACCTGTCGTAGCGATGCTCTCGACAAAGGCGCGCTGGAGCAGCACGAATAGGATGATTACTGGGACGGTAATCATCGTCAGGTAGGCCATTAACTCTCCCCAGGGGAGAATCCCTTCACCAGCTACGTTTGAGGAGGTTAATTGCCAGAAATACCCTAGTCCCACCATGACCGGGCGATACTGTGTACTTTGGACGACAATACTGGGCCACAAATATTGATTCCACATAAAAAGGCCCCGTAGAATGGCGGCCGTAGCAAAAACCGGCCCCGAGATTGGTAGGATCACCTGGGCGTAGACTCTGAACCAGCCAGCCCCATCCATCCGAGCTGCCTCAATCAACTCATAGGGCAGCGACTTAAAGTACTGTACAAAGAGAAAGATCGAAAAGGCGTCTACAATAAAAGGGATGATCTGGACGTGATAGCTATTGAGCCACCCAAAGGTCAGTCCCTCCGGGCCGATCCAGGGTAATTTGCTGACCACCATTAACAGTGGAATAGCTATCGTTTCAAAGGGCAGGATTAGGGTCGCGATAATTACCGACAATACTACCTGCTGCCCTTTCCAGCGCATGCTGGCCAGAGCGAAGCCCGCCATTGAGTTAACAAGCAGCCCCAAGGCCATTGTGAGCACGGTAATCATCAACGAGTTGTAAACAAACAGGCTGATCGGGGCTCGTTGAAAGGCCTTGAAATAATTATCAATCGAGATGTCACCCACCGGCAGAAAAGCCAACAGGGACGAGGAATCACGTAGGATTTGAATACTGGGTTTCAATGAGGATACGATCATGAACACGACCGGGAAGGCGAAAATTATGGTCAGCAGGATCATCAATCCGTAGCGGATCGAAGAAACCAGGGCTCGTTTTTGTTTGGTTGTTAAAGTGATTTTCATGAGGATTTCTCCCGGGTGAGATAGCGCTGGATCAGGGCCACGGCTAGCACAAAAAGGAAGAAGACCACCGAAATTGCCGAGCCGTAGGCAATGTCTTGCATTTTGTAGCCTTTCTGGACAGCCTGATAAATGACGGTAGTGGTCGAATCGAGTGGCCCACCGCGTGTCATTACATCGATTTGGGTGAAAAGTCCTAAGGCGGCGATGGTGATCGTAACCAGGATAAATACGGCGGTATTGCGCAGCCCCGGCCAGGTCACATAGATGAACTTTTGCCAGGCGCTTGCCCCGTCAATGCTGGCGGCCTCGTACAATATTTCCGGAATGGTTTGCAGACCGCCCAGCCAGATGACCATATGAATACCGACCGCCTGCCAGGCAGACATGAGCATGATTGCGGGCATGGCAGTGGATGGAGAAGCCAGCCAGTCAATTGGTGTGAACCTACCCCCGGTGATGAAAACGAGCGTGCTATTGACCAGACCATTGTCGCCATCATAAATGAATTGAAACAGGATCGAGACAACAACGATCGAAACGACAACCGGCATAAAATAAACGGTGCGGAAAAAATTGACACCAGCTGTACGCTTGTTGATCAACAAAGCAAGCAACAAGCCCAACCCAGCTTGACCCGGCACGATCACCAGGGCAAAGTAAAAGGTATTGATCAAGGACTTCATAAAGACTACATCGCCAGCCAGCAATACCCAGCGAGTTTCTCCGATATCCCGGGTTGTCCATTTCTGAAGACCGCTGTATTGGGGATAATCGGGATTGTTGCGGGTAAATTGACGCTCACTGGGGTAGGTGAAGCTTCCATTTTCATCGAGAACTGGCTGACCGCTTTGATCCAAAATGGGATCGAGAGTTAAAACCTTGACTGTGAGCAATTGTTTGAAATTTTCCAGGCCAACATACTCGGTTGGATTAGGGGAGATGAGGCGCTGGTTGGTAAAGGAATAGATAAAGGCCAGGAAAAAAGGGATGATCAAAAAGCCCAGTAGAAGAACTACTGCGGGGCTGGCCATCAGCCAGGCAGCGATCGCTTCAAGATGCCGGTCTTTGATTCCTTTGGGTGAGATGGCCTGGCCCGGGTGGTTAGATTTGGTTATCGCTGCCATTTCGTTGCTCCTGGTTTCAACTTGTCCGAATTTAGCCTGCACCTTGCCCCTCTCCCAAGCCCTGACAGGTTGGGAGAGGGGCGCGTTCGTGATCAAGCAATCGTCTGGTTTTATTTGCCAGTACTGGCTTTGGCAATCGCATCCTCTTTGATTGTGGGGCCAACCACTGAGCCGTCAAAACCGTAACCGTTGTTGGCCTCAATGTCGGCGTTGATTTCGTCGGTGGCCTGGTCGAGAGTAGCGGTAACATCCGCGCCATTGGCAATATCGGCCAATGCCTTTTCAAAGGTCAAAGCAGCGTGCAGATAAGCCGGCGTGGGCGGGCGAAGCGTGGCCTGAGCCGCGGTGTACTGGAAGAAGATCTCGAAGGCAGCGCCGGGCGCGTAGTTCTTGGATGCCGCCGCCGCGGCGGTAGTCGCAGGGATATTACCAGTGACGTCCGAGAATTGAACCAAGTACTTGTCTTGCATCATGAATTGGATGAACTCTGTCGCGCCGGGTATGTTTTTCGATTCGGCAGATACGCCAAACTGCCAACTGCCCGCGCCGATTCGTGCGCCATTGCCAAAGTTCGGTGCCGGTAAAATCAGCAAATCATCGCCAAGCTTTTCCTTCGCCAACCCGCCAGCCCAGTTACCATTCCACTGCAAGGCATATTTGCCATCAATGAAACCGGTGTCGCGGTCGGCAGAATCCTGGGTGGTGCCGGAGACATACCCTTGTGTAAACAGACCTTGCCACCATTCACCAAAGGCAATCGCTTCCGGCCCATTCAGAGCGCCTTCAGCAGTTGTAAAGGTTGAGCGATCGATAATGTCGCCGCCGAAGCTTTGTAAGAAGGGCGAGAAACCGTAAGGATACCATTCACCTTTCCAGGCCATACCCATGTCGAGAACGTATTTAAACTCACCGGAGGCTTTCAAGGTTTCCATCGCAGTATTGAATTCTTCCAGACTCCACGGTTGTTCCAGAGTAGGGATGCGGATGCCATACTTATCCAACACTGACTTACGCGCGTACATGGCACAGGCAGCTTCCCACAACCCCACCGAGTAGACCTGGCCATTCCACTTGCCAATGGTGGTGGGTAGGAAGTTATCGAGCTTTTCTTGAGCAATATCAAGCGGCGCCATATAGCCCGACCAGGCCCAGTTGGGCATGACTGGTCCGTCGACATCAAGGATGTCCGGAAGATTGCCAGCCAGGGCGCCTGCCACCACGGAGTCGTTGTAGCTGATCTGCGGGAAATCTTGCACTTCAACGACATACTTGGTTTGAGAGGCGTTGTAGTCATTGATGATCCCCAGCAAAACTTCTTTTTCTGCCTTATTACCGGCTCCGTGGTACCACATGGATAACTTTATTGGTTCGGCCAGTGCTTCAGTTTCTTCAGGTTCCGCTGGCGGGGCGGTGACGGCAGTGTCGGCAGTGGCAGGGGGTGCGTCAGCCGGTTCTTCGACAGGGGTTGCAGCCGGGGCACAAGCCGAGAGTAAGATGGCAAAAATAGCCAATCCAGCCAGGATTTTCCAAACTTTCGATTTCATTTTTTCCTCCAATATCGGTTGAATAAGAGATGATCGGTGTCTGTAGATCAGTTGGGTTCAGTGTGACTTTCTCAATACGGCCTCCTGGACTGCATTCTGAGTTTTGGGAATGGTCTCTGGTTTAGTAATACGTATTACTAATTGGGTAAAAAAAGACCCGATTAAGTAGACGCCCTTTCGATCAACGGGCACGGCATTTTGTATTGAACAGGCTCCTTTTGTTCGGGATCGGCAATCATCTCGACCAACTTTTGAACCGCCCAGGCGCCCATTTGATAGTGAGGCAATTCCATAGTGGTCAATGGTGGATAGAGATGCGCGGCGATGATTTCCTGATTGTCAAAACCCACTACAGCGACATCTTCCGGAATCCTGAGATTCATGTTTCTAATCGCGTCGTAAGCGCCCATGGCTGAACGGTCATTGAAACAGAACAAAGCCGTCGGGCGATTTTCATCCTTCAAAAGTTGGCGCGCACCAGGATACCCGTTATCTGAGTGGCCTTCAATATAAGAAACCAGTTCAGGATCAAATTGGACTCCATAATCCAGCAAGGCAGCTTTGTAGCCTTCCAGGCGTTCAATGGAGGCAGGAATATTTGCCCGGTGATTGACAAATCCGATCCGCCGATGTCCTTTCTCAAGTAAATGCTTGACTGCCGCATAGCCGCCGCCAAATTCATCCGGTACGACCGATGGAAGCCGGCGATCTTCAACAAAGCAATCCAAGAGCATCACTGGGATATCGCGTAGCGCGGCAGGGAGGATTACCGGGCGATGGTACATGGTTGCGTAGATAATCCCTTCCACTCGATGCGTGAAGAGTAAATCAATGGCGGTCGATTCGATCTCGGGATCGGCCTTGGTATTCACGAGCATCAAGATTTTGCCCTTCTCCCAGGCCACATCCTGCGCTCCTTCAAAGATTTTCCCTGCGTGAGGCGTGATTGCAATCTCGTCCGTGATAAAGCCGAAAATCCCGGAGCGTTTCAATCTCAGCCCTTGCGCTAAGGCATTCGGACGATATCCCAGCTCGGCAATCGAAGCAAAAACACGCTGGCGAGTTTCTTCGGGAATATTGGGAGTCTCGGCATTGTTCAACACAAAAGAGACTGTGGTCTGGGAAACTCCAGCATGCCGAGCAACATCCATCATGGTTACAGCGTGTTTTTTTGTCATGTTCGGAAATGTGTCTATAATACCTATTAGTAATTCGTATTACTATGTTCGTATTATAAGTTCTTTTTCGTGATTGTCAATAGGCAGTTTCAGGCTTTTTGGATGATTTCGGCATGAGATTGGCAGCAATAGGAAAGGAAGATTTTCTGCTTACCCGAGCGAGATCGTTGAAGCCTCGGCTTGCGGGTTTGTCGCGCTGCCGGAAGTCATCGCTCACAGCTAGCAATATCGTGATCGTCTATTCCAGGCGGAGAGATCTTGGGGGAAACGGCCCCTTTTGCCTGCTATCGGGCTCTCCAATTATCACTGGCCTTGCTTGAGACGGCAAAATGGGAATAGGTTCGTCTCAATCGGTTCTATGTGAGACCAGGACCTTAATCACCAGGAGAGAAATGAAAGAAATCCCGACTAAGATGACCGACAGGGTGAGCGCACTTTCAATATCTCGTTCGAATCCTAGGTAAATCGCAGTCGGCATGGTTTGCGTCCTGCCAGGCAGATTGCCTGCAAACATGATCGTCGCTCCGAACTCGCCCAAGGCGCGCGCCCAACTCATCATAATCCCACTGAGTAATGCAAATCGAGAAAGCGGCATGATTAAGAATTTAAAAATCTGCCAGCGGCTGGCCCCATCGATCCTGGCTGCCTGCTCAATTTCCACATCTACTGCAGCAAAACCCAGCGAAGCAGACCTGACGTAGAAGGGAGCAGCGATAAAGACCTGGGCGATTATCACTGCCACGGTTGTGAAGGCAACCTCAATTCCAAAACCCTGCAACCAGCCCCCGATCAATCCTCGCCGCCCAAAAGTGATCAGGAGGGCCAGACCGGCTACCGAAGGCGGTAGCACCAGAGGTAAATCGATCAGGGCGTCCAGGACTTTCTTGTTGCGGAACTGGTGCCGTCCCATCAAGTAAGCCACTGGAGTGCCGAGCAGGAAGATCAATCCCAAACTGACCAGGGTAGTCCTCATGCTGACCCCTATCGCCTGGATTACCGTTTTTTGCCCAATATTCATCACTAGCTCGGCCAGTGAGGTTCGCGTAAACAGCATCACAATCGGGATGGTGATCAGCAGAATCAGGGGCAGGGCAGCGACCCACCAGGCTTTCTCCACCCAGTGCTCTGTAAACCCAGTATGAGCCATTGTCTCTTGTGAACGGATGGCTGGTCCTCTAACTGCCTCTTCACTGCTAGGTTCTCGGTCCATTCGCCTACTTCACTGGAATGAGGTTATATTTCGCCAGGATATCTTGCCCTTCCTGCGAGAGCACCAAATCGATGAAGGCTTGGGCTAGTTCTGGATGCTTACTTTCCTTCACCGGTGCAATTGGGTAAGCTGCAATCACGTTCAATGCGTCCGGAATGTCAATCCGGCTAACCTTGTCTGCATCCGCACCCGAGATATCACTCAGGTAAACGATCCCAGCATCGGCTTCGCCCAATGCCACCTTGGTCAGAACTGCTTTGACATTATCCTCATAAGATACGACATTTTTAAGCACTTTCTCCTTGAAGGTGGTGCCAAACGATGGGTCGGCAACAGCCTTGTCCAGGAAGTCGAGCGAGTATTGGCCAACCGGGACTTCTTTGGCAGCCAGCACCAGTTTGAGGCCGAGCTTAGCCAGGTCTTGGAGCTCTGCCAAACCTGCCGGATTATCCTTTGGGAAGATCACCACCAAGCGGTTTTTAGCAAAGGTCTGCTCGGTTCCGCTGACGATCCCCCCGGCCTCGATTACCACTTCCATTTGTTTTTTGTTAGCGCTGGCAAACACATCTGCCGGGGCGCCCTCGTTGATCTGCTGGGCGAGCTGCTGCGAGCCGGCAAAGTTCGTTAGCACCGTCACGCCGGGATGACCCGCCTCGAACAGGCTTCCTATCTCACCGAAGGCATCGCTGAGTGAAGCTGCAGCAAAAATGTTGATGTCAATGGGCTTTGCAGGAGCAGAGGTGGGGACTTCGGTTGGCTTTGGAGCTTGTGTGGCTACCGCAGTTGGTTCAACGACGTTTTGGGTGGCGGCGGGCTGCAGTGCACAACCTGCCAGAATTATTAACGTCACGACCAGCAGTAGAAGCAGTGTTTTTCGTTCCATAAGTTGATTTTCTCCTCTGCCTGGAGTATTAATGCAGTGCATTTCCAGTGTACCTAACAGACCACATCGATTTTTCCAGAATTCTGTGGGATCGTATAACCGTCCAAACGACTTATTACGGCGCGAGCCTCGCCAGAGTTAAAGAATTCAAAAAAGGGAATATACCGTCTATCTATTAAGAAGCTGTGCGGAATGGCAATCTCATAGGGCTCTTCAAATAATGGAATGAAATCCAACCCTAATTTCCTTGCGACGGAGGCGATCCCGATTCCGGCATCTGCATTGCCTTTCAGGACAGTCTGAGCCACCTCTAGATGGGAATTCACAACATTCGAGTAGCCTGGGACCATTTCGGACTGGATGCCGAGCCGATGAAATTGGTGCTCAAGCCATTGGCGCACGCCGGAACCTGGCTCGCGATTCACAAACCGGATATCCGGGCGAACCAGGTCGTCTAAAGAATGGATACCTGAAGGGTTTCCCGACCTTACGATTAGCCCCTCTTCGCGCCGGTAAATCTGAACCAAGGCCATGGATTGGCACGGGAACAGGTGGCGAATGAAAGAACGGTTGTATTCTTCCGATTGCGGATCAATGAGATGGCAGGTGCACATTTGGCATAAACCCTGGCGCAGCGCGATCAATCCATCCAGGCTGGAGAGGGGGACTGTTAAGAAGGAGTAGGACGCATGCTTCTGAGCGAAAAAGCCTACCAGATGGGCGATGCCTGAATCCATCGAGCCAATCGTGATGGTGAGCTTATCTTTGGGGGTGTCAGGTAACACCGCTTGGTGGATGAATAGCGCGTGTTGGGTGGCTTCATAATACTTCTCAGGCCCACCCTGCACCGGGCGCGCCTCGACGAATTTAACCAGGCCAGCCTGCTGCAAGAGAACCAGGTGGTGGCGAATGTGGGCCGGTGTCCGGTTAAAGTATTCGCCTAGCTGGCTCAATGTAGCCTTGGACGCCATCAGGCGCCTGAGGATTGCATACCTTTCTGGGTGTCCCAGGATTTTGAATAAAGCAGCATCTGGTAGGTTATTCACTCAATTCACCATCCTGTGCAGGCAGAGAAGATTAAGTTTATACTTAATCTTCGCCTGAGTTTATCTTAATTGTCAGCGAGCGTCAAGAAGAGTTTTCTCTTTTTTTGTTATCCCACCCACAATGACAGGTGCTCGACGACTTTGATCACTGGAGTGCCACTTCTCCGAAGCACAAGGTCGTCACAAGCTCCAGCGTCAAATCGATATTCCCCCTGAAGTTCATCCGCTCCTGATCGTCCTTTTGCACAGCGCTAAAAATAAGTGAGTACTCAGGCTCCTACGCAAGTGAGGGCAAAATCGCCAGCCTCCTGGGTAGGCTGATTAACTGTATGGAATTATTTACGATGGAAAGGCCTTGAGAACGAATCAGTCTTTCTTCAGCCAGGATCATTGGTCACCGCTTTTAAGTTTGAGATCGCCCAGCGCGAGCTGAGCGATCTCAACTTTCGAAGAGGATAGAGCCTCTCGCCTAAGGTGCTAGGCGCAGACTTGCCTGCCCCGCCAAAAGGCGGCCAGCAGCAGCAACCCGGCGGCTGCCAGCAGATAAATATGTGCTGGACCACTGATGAAATCCAGCCCGGCCATTTTTTGGAACAGGCCGGCATACCACCAGACCAGGTAAACCACCTGGAAGACCCGGCTGCCGGAGGAAGCCACACCCAGGGCCAGCGCCAGGCTGGGGACAAAGAATACGGCTCCCACCCAACCGGCCAGGCCGGGCAACCCGTTGTTGAGGAATAGAGACAGCGCTGAACCCAAGGTCAGCAGCCCCGTGGCCAGCACCCCGGCCAGCCAGGCTGCTGGAAGCTGGCGCAGGACCGGCCGGGTAGAGGCAAAGACCATCTGGTAGGTGTTATTGCTTCGCTCGCGGTTACCCAGCTCCGACCAGATGGCCAGTGGCCACAGCCACGTGATCGGCAGCAGATATGCTGACCCAATCGGCAGCAGGTTGGCAAGCATGACGATACTCAGGCCGATCAAGATCGCCCACCACCACCAGCGGCGGCCCTTCAGCAGCAGGCGCAGCTCGGCCACCAGCACCCCCAGGAAGGGATTATAGGAAGCCCACCGGGTTACCAGTGGCGAGAGATCGGGCAACGGCAGGTGAAACGCTGGACGCTCCGTCCCGCCCGGCTGGCCGTTCCAGGCGGATTTGAGACTGAACGGCAGGCGTGGCAGTCCTTCCCGGGCCGGGTCAAACCGGCCAAACCAGGTTGCCGAAAGCAGCACCAGCCCCAGGCCGATCAGCGCCCAAACCCATTGGCGAGCGACGACGCCCAGGTTCCACGCCAGGCCCGGCCAGTAGAATTCTTTGAACGTCACATCATAGTGCCCAACGCCCAACCAGCCAATCGACTCGCCCGGATAAGCCGCCTGGGCGGCCGTCTTCAAGGATGTGGTGAAAAGGGAATTACCGAGTGGGTCATCCAATATGGGGAACTCCAATCCGATCAGCGGCAAGAACACCACCGCAAAAACAATCAGGATCCACAGAATAAAGTAAGCCACGTTGCCAATCACCCCGCGCAGCCAGGGCACGCTTTCCATGACCACAGCCAGCGCGGCGACCAGCGCCATGAGCGGCATGCCGGCAACCAGGAAGGGCATCAGCAAGGCGACCGGTTCCACCGCTGCCTGGCGCTTGATCAGCACCATAATCAGCGCGCTGGCCGCCAGGATCAGCTCAAGCATGAACAGCACCAGGTAGTTGCTCAGCCATTTTCCAACCAGGTAAGCTGCCCGGCTGATGGGCGTGGTGGCGATGATCTGTCCCACACCGGTGCGGACATCGCGCTGCACGCAATCGTTGACCAGGTAAAAACCAAACAGGCTGAGGAATACATTGGACACCACGACAGTCATCGTGCCAATCCAGGCCGAATTGAATTCGCCGCGGAAGCTGGGCAAGGATCGATTGGTCAGGTCGCTCGGCGTCAAAGAGATGAATAATGTATCGTTGTTGACCAGCACACCCAGGTAGATGATGGCGGCCAGGATCAGCAAAAAGCTGTAGCGGCGGGCGCGTTCGAAGAAATCGGCCCGGGCCAGGTGATAAAGGACTCTCAAGGTCTTCATGCGGCACCTCCCTGGCGCTGCGATACGATCGAAAGGTAAACATCCTCCAGGCTCGGCTCCACAGCCCGCGCTTGCGGGTTGGGCCGGACGGTCGAGACCGCCCGCACTTCAATCCCTTCCAACCGCCGGAGCGTGCTGGTGACCAGGAATTGCTGTTTGAGGTCAACCAGCTCCTGGCTGGATACCAGCCATTCCCACACCGAGCCATCCATCTGCTGCAGGAGCTGCTCGGGGTGGGTGTGAACTTTCAAATGCCCTTTGTGGAGGATGGCGATTTCCGAGGCGGTCGATTCGACGTCCGAGACGATATGTGTGGAGAGAATGACAATCCGCTCGCCGGCTAGGTCCGAGAGCAGGTTGCGGAAGCGCGCCCGCTCCTCCGGGTCCAATCCCACGGTTGGCTCGTCCACGATCAACAATTGTGGATCGTTGAGCAGCGCCTGGGCAATGCCCACCCGCTGGCGCATTCCGCCGGAATAACCGCCCAACGGCCGGCGGGCAGCCTCGCGCAGGTTGACCAAGTCGAGCAGGTCTGAGATTTTCTGGCGGGTTTTCTCCCCGCTCATGCCTTTGATGGCCGCCATGTATTCGAGGAATTCTTGGGCCGAAAGGTTGGGGTAAATGCCGAAGTCCTGCGGCAGGTAGCCCAGCACTGAGCGCAGCGCCTCTGGATCTTTGGCCACATCCTGGCCATTCCACAGGATCGCTCCCGCAGTGGGTTTGGTGATCGTGGCTAGCATGCGCATCAGGGTTGACTTGCCGGCCCCATTGGGACCCAACAGGCCGAGGACGCCGGGGGTCAACTTCAAGTTGAAGTCTTTCAGGGCTTGCACCCCGTTGTAGGCTTTGCTTAGATCCCGTGTTTCTAAAACTAAAGAATTAGTGGTGTCCATTTTTTTCTCCTTTCATGAAACCTTTCCAGGCGTGGCCTGGGAAGCGGTTTTCTTGACCACTGTTGAATTATCGGGTACTGTCATTTCCAAAGATACAGAGGCGGGTTGAGCCAGGGCACGCGGGTTGAGGAAGATCAACAAACCCAGCAGAACATATCCCAGGCCTCCGATAATCCCCTGACTCCCGGGGCCGATGAGTGGGTTCATTGCTCCATAAAGGAAGTACCGCATCAGCTTGCCCGCAACGTTGTTGGCGCTGTGGGCGAGCGCTGCAGGCCAGACGCTGCCGCTGCGCAATGTCACCCAGGCATATAATGCGCTTGGGAAGATTAAAGTTAATACGAACAGTAGTGGACCAACCACCGGCGCGCCCCAATAGTCCAACCCGTAGTTGAATCCCGTCAATATTGCCGGCCAATGCCAGGCGCCCCAGATCACGCTCACCAGCAGCACGGCTTTGCGCGCACCGAGCGGAAGCAGTTTGGGCAGCAAGTAAGCCCTCCAGCCGAATTCCTCTCCAAAAGCCACCAACAGGACCATACTGAAGGGCGGTATGGGCGATAGGATGGCAATGCCTAATTGGGTGATGAAAAACTTCCACGACTCCATGTCACTACCGGCCAATCCGAGTGCTCGGGCCTCTGCCATAGTTGGGTCATATTTACCTGGGAAAAGCAGATAATAGATCGTACCGCCTACGATAATCGCGACGATTGGCAGGAACCAGGCTGCCAGGTAATAGCGCCAGCGACCGCGGTGGAAATCTACCCGCGGGGAGCTGTTCGACCAACCTTCATGCGTGATCAAGCGGGTTGCGATGTGGGCGATCAGGGGGGCAAACATTAACCCGGTCCGCAAGGCGTTTGCCTGCGGCGATGCCAGATCACGGTAGCTGCTGAACTGATCACCGCCCAGGTAGATCACCAGGTATGCCCCGATGTACAGGCCATACGCGATGGCTATGAAAATGAAAATTCGTTTACGATCAATTTTGGAAATCATGTTTTCATCCATTACATCAGCATGCTAAACTCCTCGAAGGCGATCCAATCTCGCCGGTCAGCGATCTTGTCCGACGCCAGCGGGAGCGCATTGACCTTTTGTGCATGATCAAATTCGATTAAAAGAACCTGTGTCTTAGCTGACCAGTCGTTGTATTGATTCTCAGTTAATTGGAGCCTGGGCTGCAGCGCTTTCAGTGTATGAGAAAGATCTTCGTCCGGGTCATTGGGAACCACAAACACTCGGCACACGGCGGCTTTAACCTGAATTGAAGTTTCAGGGTTGTCACGCAAGAAATACAGGGTATCGCCAGGTTCCACAGGGAACGGGCCGGGGTTGCCGGGATTGATCTCTTTTAGAAGGATGCACTTAACCCCGCTCAGGATTTTCTCTAGCTCGCCGGCATGTGGGTTAAGAAAAACGAGATAGTTCATAGATGTCATTCCTCTGCGTCGAAAATTAGTCTATGTTCACTATAAAAGAAAAACTCCTCGGGCGCATCCATCCGCCGAGGAGTTAGTAGACAGCCTCTGGTATATATTTTTGCTTAACCTAAAGGATTAGCCTGCCTGATACTTAAGTAGAATACTGGATTAGATAGAAACCAATTTATGCTTGATGGCGAAATTGATTGCCTCGGCCCGGCTGGACACCTGGAATTTTGAGAGAATATTGCTGATATGCGCTTTAACCGTGGCTAGGCTGATGACCATCGCATCTGCAATCTGCTGATTGCTGTGTCCTTGTACCAACAGGTTCAATACCTCCCGCTCGCGTTCGGTCAAGTCGGATACCGGTTGTTTCGAAGGACGGGTTGCCTGGATCAACGCTTTAGCAGCCTCGGGCGAGAGCGTTGATCGTCCCGAAGCTGCCTCGCGAATGGCCTTTGCCAGCTCATCGGCAGTCACATTCTTGAGTAAATAGGAGATCGCTCCCGCGGCCAACACGCCGTGAACAAGCCCCTCATCCTCGAAGCTGGTCATCGCAACGATTTTTATCTCTGGAAATTTGTCCAAAATTGCCCGGGTTGCTGCAATGCCATCCATTTCCGGCATCAGGAGATCCATTAAGATTACATCCGGTGTGCATTGATGGCAAAGCTTAACCGCCTCCAGGCCATTTTTAGCCTCTCCGATCAAGACAAGATCTTCGTAGGCTTTAAGAAATGTCGCCAGTCCGCTGCGGACCACATTATGATCATCGACTAACATCACCTGGATCGACTTACCCGTTTCCATGGCTCGGCTCCTTCCCTACCGGTTCCCAGACCAGCTCTATCTTCGTACCCTGGCCCACCTGGCTTTCAACAATCAAACGGGCCCCAATCGAGCCGGCGCGCTCGTGCATGATCGCCATCCCCAAATGCTCTGGGGTAATCGCGCCGGGGTCAAAACCCAATCCATCATCGCTTATCCTCAAGCGTAAATGATCCAGCTGACATTCCAGGTGAATATTCACCTGGCGAGCGCCTGAGTGCTTGGCGATATTATTCAGCGCTTCCTGGGCCACCCGGTAGAAAACCAGTTTCACCTCATGGGGCAGCTCACAGCCCCCCTGGATATCCAGCAATACCGGGATACGTACCCGCCCAATAAATGCATCCCCGAGTTGGCTGAGCAACGATTTGAGATCAACCCGTTCCAAAGATTCGGGCCTCATCTCCAGAAGCAAGGTCCTCATCTCTGCCAGGGCGCCGCGCGTCAACTGGCGCAGCTCCTCCAAATTTTGCAAGCCTTCTTCCGGGTTCCGTTTCCAGATCCTGGGGAGTACATCGGCGATCAGGTTGGCGGAAAACAGGGTCTGGGTGACAGCATCGTGCAGCTCACGCGCCAGGCGACTCCGTTCTGCAGTTACGGCAGCCTGCTCAGCTTGTTCGAATAACCGGGCGTTCTCCATCGCCACGCCCACCTGCTTGCCAATCGAGCTCAACAGCGAGTGCTGTTCGGGGGAGAGCTGGCCCGGTTCATGCTTTCCCAAAATGAAAAAACCCAGCTGGCGGCCTTTTGTAGAAAGCGGAATGTAAACGAACCCCTGCAGATCAAGCTGTGATAATTGGTTCTTCAGTTGATCATCCTGTAAATCGTCGATCCCGAAAACAGTCACTTTTTCGGGGAAAGCTGCGGTCGTGCCCTGGATTGCCCTGATATACCTGTGCAACAGGTATATCGCAATGGTTGGCTCGATACCACGCTGGGCGATCAATACAGGTGGATTGGGATTCGCTTCGAGTTTGAAGGCAAGTCCGATTGCAAAACCCATCTGCTCGACCGTATTACTGAGTGCATCCTCCAGGATTTCCTGGATCTGCAACGAGTGGCTGGCTACGGAGATGATCGAATTCAAGATTGCCAACTCGCGGGTGCGGTCGGCGACTTTCTTCTCCAGTGAAGTATACGATTCGTCCAGCTCTGCCGACATCAAGTTGAACTGGTTGGCCAGGGTCTCGATTTCATCACCGGTATTCACCTCGATGCGCTGCTTGAACTCTCCTGCGGTCAACTGCTCGGAAGCCCGGATCAACTTCTGGATTGGGTTAGTGATGTGTCTGACGCCGTAGGAGGTTACCAGCACCGGAAAGATCACACCTAAAGCCAGCAGCACAACCAGAAGTTGCCGGTAAGGCAGGGAAGGCTGCATAACCTCGCTCCAGCTTTGCTCTTTGACAAGAATCCAGCGACAAAGATTATTTGTAAAAGGGTACAGTTGCGCATAGCTGACCAACACATCCTCATTCCCTTTTTGGAACCGTTGACTCATCCCTTGCCCTTGGAGAAGTTGCTGAAGGTGATCTTCTCCAGATGCATCTTTGCCCATCTTCGATGGGTCTATGGAAAAAATGATGCGTTGGTTGCCATCAATCAAATAATAGTTGGGGCCAAGATCCAGCCTGGTAAATGCATCCTGATAGGCTGTGTAGTATGTGTTTTGTGTGGCCGGAAAAATGGTAAGACAATAATAACCAGCGCCCACGAACCCACCCTGTGAATTGTTCATCGAGAAGGAAAGACAAAGGATTTCCTCGCCATTGGACGCGATGTACTTGAGATCGTTATAGGCGCCTCTGCCTGGATGATCGATCACAAAACGAAATTGGGCAGTATCGGACCAATCCTGGCCCAGGAGCTCAGGTTGCTCGGGCTGAGTTTTTACCACCTTCCCCTGTTGATCCAAAAAATAAATCCCACCGTCAAAAATATCCAGGTTCTTCGCCTGGTCAAGAATATTCTGAGCTCGGATTTCGAGCGGCTCATCCTTGTGTACATCGATATTTAAGATGATATCGATCAGGGTGGGGTTTAAGAGATTGGTTATTACTTCAAAGACTGATTGCGTTTTGGATTGGACAACCGCCCAATCCTGCTTGATCGCCAGGTCGCCGATTACTTTTTGGTAGGAGTAAAACGTGAACCAGGCCACCGCAGACAGGATGATCACCGTGGGCACGAAAGACCAGCCGATGATTTTAACCCGCAGGCTGTTCCACCAGTTCTTTTTCATGCTTGCTCCACTATGATCTTGATTTGATTCAGAGGGATGATTTTCAGGATCTAGCTAAAAAAGATGCCTCTCATCTTTTGTTAATATAGCATATGAAATCCATTTTTGTTCCTAAGAGTTTTCGACCTTCTCCAGCCATTTAGATAGCACCACATCGTGCTGCGCCAGGGGGAGTACAGGAAATTACCGAAGGGAAATTAAGCGAGATCGCCCAGCGTTTTCTGAGCGATCTCGCTTTGCAGAGATGATGATTCCTCTCTCCACACTGAGCAATAATATCCTAACTTGCACTAGGTCAATAGCTGAGTAGACACAGAGATGGGGAAAGCGCTACTCTTATGCGTCCATCCCCATCCTTTCGGGTCACCCTGTCAACGATTCATACCCCACCTCAATTAATCTAAATTCACCTGTATCCATAATTCCTTGGTTTTAGCCACTCACGTTACCTGTTCCTTTGTGAGTAGAAATAGGGTAACATCGTCTGAAAGGGATTGAATTCAGTCGCGTTGGGAAGCATAACGGTCTAACGATGCCGCAACCCGTGATTAACCATCACTGAACCCGTCTGAAAGAATAAGTAGCAAAGTGCTCCCATGGTCCATCCGGTTGTTGAGCTGTAATCTCCAAAATCCAGGTGTCTCCTTCTGGAAAGTATTCAAATCTATCCTTAAAGGAATTGCCTGGATAAGGCACGATAAAATCGATCGTGTTATCTGAAATACTACCCGTGCCATGCGGAATCGAGTATTGAGCGCCAAAGCTGTCCAACCAGTGTGCAATAATAGTGTTCGAGTCGCTATCAAACCCAATAAAAATCCGCGCTTCGTATTCCGAAGGTACCTGCACATCATTCATTGAAATTTCAGTGAATTGCCCTTGCAGCGCCGGTGCTGCTACGACGTTGTATTGAACCGGCTTTCCCATGACATCGCCTGTCGCAACCCACTTTCCATCAAATTTCCGTAATATTTTGGGCCGATTGTCAGCGCTTGTGGTCATAAATTCTCCTTTATCCAGCCAATCAAGTTCAAGAGAATGGTGAACATATGGCTATATCTTTGCCTTTGGATGCTACCGAAGTGCTCGGACGCCGCGAGCCAAGTGCGGCGCAACAGCGCCAGGTGCAAACGCGCCGTAGGGCGACATTAGCGAGTTGGGCGGACACGGCCTATTCTATGAGAGATCAGGGTTCTCTTGCAAGAACCGGTCAAAATCAAGCTCACCTGG
>CAZAGA010000026.1:0-17967 GCA_964484335.1 uncultured Anaerolineaceae bacterium | reverse complement strand
TTTTCATGCGGCTGATTATATCATTCGATCTGTTCGTGCTATAATCGAATGAACCTCCTAAATCCGCCTGATTCACTCCGATTGGTGGCCCCTATGTATACTGAACTCCCCCGCCCAATCCTATTCGCTCACCGTGGCGCCAGCCTGTATGCACCGGAGAACACGCTGGCAGCCTTCGAGCTGGCCCTGCGCCAGGGCGCCGACGCGGTCGAGCTGGACGTCAAGCTGACTGCCGACGGGCAGATGGTCGTAATCCACGACCAGACGGTTGACCGGACGACAGATGGCAAAGGCTGGGTCAAAGATCTCAGCCTGGCCGAGATCCGCAAGCTGGATGCGGGCAGCCATTTCGATATCAGCTTCCAGGGCGAGCCGGTGCCAACCCTGGAGGAAGTGCTGAAAGCGGTTGGCCAGTTGACGTTCACCAATATTGAGCTGACCAACTACGCCTCGACGACAGACGACCTGCCTGAAAAAGCCGCCGCGCTCGTGAAGCGGTTGAAGCTGACCCGGCGGGTGATCTTTTCTTCGTTCAATCCAATTGCGTTACGGCGGGTGAAGCGGGCGCTGCCGGAAGTTCCGGTGGGCTTGCTGGCGCTGCCCGGCGGGCGGGGGATGCTGGTGCGCGGCTGGATTGGCCGACTGCTGGTGCGCTACCAAACACTCAACCCAGAGCGCAGCGACGTGACCCCCAAGCTGGTGGAGCGCCTGCATCGCCAGGAGCGCGAGGTGCTGACCTACACGGTGAACGAGCGCGCCGAGATGGAACGGCTATTCCGGGCCGGGATAGATGGGATTTTTACGGACGATCCCCCGCTGGCCCTGCAGGTGCGAAGCGAGATCGAAAGCCAACGCTCCCCCAGCCAATCTCTGCGAAGATGATTCCTCCAGCCTGGCTCAAGCAGGCGCAGGTTCGCCTGCACCCGCATATTCTTGTGACGCCGCTCAGCTATGACCGAGAAACGGGACTATACCTGAAGTGGGAAAACCGGCAGACGACCGGTTCCTTCAAGCTGCGCGGGGCGCTGAACAAGGTGCTGGCACTGGAGGGATGGGAACGGGCGCGCGGGCTGACGGCAGCCTCGGCCGGCAACCACGGACAGGGTGTGGCGCTGGCAGGCAGCAAGGTCGGCGCACCGGTGCTGATCTTTGCCTCCGAACACGCCGTAGCGGCCAAGCTGGAGGCGATGCGCCGGTTGGGGGCGGAGGTGCGCCTGGTACCGGGCGGATATGGCGAGGCGGAAGCTGCCGGGTTGGCTTATGCAGCCGAGCATGAAACGACCTGGGTCTCGCCGTACAATGATGGGCTGGTGATCAGCGGGCAGGCCACGTTGGCATTGGAGGCGCTCGAACAGCTTGAGCGCTTGGGGGGCGGAGAGGCGCCGAAGGCCTGGATCGTACCAGTGGGCGGCGGCGGGTTATGCGCGGGGATTGCCAGCGCGCTGCAGGGCTCGCCTACCCGCCCAGGGCTGCGCCTGGTGGGCGTCCAGTCAGAAGCCTCGCCCTTTTTTCATGCCCTGTTTCACCAGGGTAGCCAGACCGAGGCGATTGAGCTGCCCAGCCTGGCGGATGGTCTGGCCGGGCCGGTGGAGGCCAACTCGGTGACGATCCCGATCCTGCAGCGCAACCTGGATGACCTGGTGCTGGTAAGCGAGGTGCAGATTGAGGCGGCGATCCGGCTGGCCTGGGAGCGCTATGGGGAGGTGATCGAGGGCTCGGCAGCCGCGACATTGGCGGCGGCATGGTTCGGGCATGTACCGGAGCGACCGGCGCTGGTGGTGCTCTCGGGCGGCAACATTCAACCCAAGCTGCACGGTCGGCTATGCGCAGGGTCGGCCCGTGGAAGCCTGGCAAACCTGAATTGATGGTGCAACCTCCCTTCACCCCCGATGAATTGATGGTCGTGTGCATCGCTCGCCAGATTGAAGATGGCGAGATCGTGGTGCAAGGCCTGGCGACGCCGCTGGTGGCAGCCGGCTATTTATTAGCTCGGCGGCGGCATGCACCAAATCTTTACTTTGCCTCAGCGATTGGCCAAAGCCTGTGCCGCGAACCGGCCCCGTTGGGATTAACCCGGGTGGAAAGCCTGTGGCTGGACCGGGCGCTGACCCATACCAGCTTCGCGGCAGTAGCGACCGAGGTGCTGCCGAGGTTCACACCAAAAGAATTTTTCCGCCCGGCACAGGTGGACCCGGCGGGAAATTTTAACAACATCGCCTTTGGCAAGGACTATCAGCGGCCGCGGCTGCGGATGCCCGGCACGGGGGGAATCCCGGATGTCACCAGCGTCAGCGATCAGGTGTACCTGTACGTACCCCGTCACTCGCGGGTGACCTTCGTGCCAGAACTGGATTTCTGCTCGGGCCTGGGTCATCACCCGGCGCGCAAACACGGCAGCGGCCCAAAGTTGCTGATCTCGGACTTGGGGCAGTTCGACTTTCCGGAGGGCCGGATGCGCCTGGCCAGCCTGCATCCCGGAGTGAGCGCCAGTCAGGTGCAGGCGCGCACCGGTTTCGAGCTAGAGATCCCGGCTGAACTGGGCGAGACGCCGGCTCCGAGCGCTGAAGAGCTGCGCTTGCTGCGGGAAGAAATCGACCCGCTGGGCATCCGGCGGTTGGAGGCGTTGAGCGGGGCAGAACGGCGGCAGCTCTTACACGAGATCCTGCGGATCGAATCGGAAAGTTAAAAATCGTATAAAATAGAAGCGATGAGAAGAGGCGCGCCGCACTCAGAGAGAGCACTTTTTAAGACCGGGCTACACTGCCTGGCGCTGGCGCTGTTCCTATTAACCGGGTTGTTTCCGCTGGGCCTACCGGGGATTGCTGCCCAAGCGGCGCCGGGTTTAAGCAGCCCGTTGGGCCAGGAGCCGACCCGCACCCCAGCTGAAGTGCGGACTGAGTTTCAAAAAGCCCAGGCGACCTTGAAAAACATGACCCCCGAAGAGCGGGTCGGTCAGCTTTTCCTGGTAACTTTTAAAGGGCACACCGCCGGGGAAGATTCGGAAATTTATGACCTGATCACGAATTATTTCGTTGGCGGGGTGATGCTTTCGGCCGCGAACGACAACTTCACCGGCGGCAGCGCGAATGTGGAGAACGCTATCCAGCTCACTCGCCAGCTTCAGACCGCACGCCGGGAGACTTCACGGATTGAACAAACTGATCCGACCAGCGGCAAGAGTTTTACACCAGCTTTTGTTCCGCTATTCATCGGAATTTCCCAGGAAGGCGACGGTTACCCAAACGATCAGATCCTGGAGGGATTTACCCAACTGCCTAACCAGATGGCGATCGGCGCGACCTGGAGCCCGGCGCTATCCAGCCAGGTGGGAGCGGTCCTGGGCCAGGAAATCTCGACCGCGGGGATTAACTTACTGCTAGGGCCTTCGCTAGACGTACTGGAGGCACCTCATACCGAGGCCGCCAGCGACCTGGGGACGCGCACCTTCGGGGGCGACCCATTTTGGGTGAGCAAGCTGGGACAGGCGTATATTGAGGGGGTGCACAGCGGTTCGAACGGGCGGGTGGCAGTGATTGCCAAGCATTTTCCGGGTCACGGCGGCTCAGACCGCCTGCCGGAAGAGGAAGTGGCGACTGTGCGCAAGTCGCTCGACCAATTGCTGGGTTTTGAGCTGACGCCGTTTATCAATGTCACCGGACAATCTCCAAGCGCGGCGGCCAGCGCGGATGGGTTGCTGACAGCGCATATCCGCTACCAGGGCTTTCAGGGCAACATCCGGGCCACGACCCGCCCGGTCAGTTTTGACCCACAGGCATTAAACCTGCTGCTCGAGTTGCCGCAGCTGGCCGGCTGGCGAGAGCAGGGCGGGCTGATGGTGAGCGACAACCTGGGTAACCGGGCAGTACGCGGTTTTTATGACCTGACCAGCCAGACTTTCGACATGCCGCGCCGGGTGGCGCTGAACGCCTTCCTGGCGGGGAACGACCTCCTGTACGTGGGCGATTTCTCATCCGGCGAGCTGGATTCAATCAGCTCGGCCAAGCAGACGCTGGCTTTCTTTGCCCAGAAATACCGTGAAGACCTGGCCTTTGCTCAACGAGTGGACGAATCTGTGCTGCGCATCCTGGCTTTGAAGTACCGCCTGTACACTGAGTTCTTGCTGGACAATGTGCTGGCGCCGAGCGAGCCAGGCACGGTGATTGGCCAGGCAGGCTCAATCAGCTTCGAGGTGGCGCGCAAGGCGGTCACCTTGATCAGCCCTAGCCAGGCAGAATTGGATGACACGTTGCCCGACCCGCCGGGCGAGACCGACCGGATCGTCTTCTTGACCGATACCCGGACGGGTAAGCAGTGCAGTAGTTGTGATGAGAAGGCGCTACTCGATCAGCGCGCCCTGGAACTGGCGGTTCTGCGGCTGTACGGGCCACAGGCTGGGGGACAGGTAACGCCGGGCAACCTGGCTTCGTACAGCCTGGACGACATGCAGGAGATGCTGGATGCAGCCCGCACCACCACCCGGCTAGAGAACAGCTTGAAACGGGCGACCTGGATTGTCTTTTCGATGCTGGATGCCAGCCTGCGCGAGCCATCGTATATCGCGCTGAGCCGCTTTTTAACCGAACGGCCGGATTTGTTCCAACGCAAGCGAGTGGTTGTTTTTGCTTTCAACGCGCCGTACTTCCTGGATGCGACGAACATTTCGAAGCTGACTGCCTATTATGGGCTCTACAGCAAGGCGCCGCCTTTCATCGATATGGCAGCATACCTGCTGTTGCAGGAGCTGCGGGCCGAAGGGTCTTCGCCGGTCTCGATTCCAGGCATCAGCTATGATCTGAATATTGCACTCTTCCCCGACCCAGCCCAGGTAATTGAGGTGGCGCTGGACCTACCGCCGGCAGAGGATGCGCAAACGATCGGCACACCGGTGGCCTTCCCAACCCCGATCTTTCGGATCGGGGATATGGTCCCGGTGCGAACCGGGGTGATCGTCGATCAAAACAACCATCCGGTTCCGGATGGCACGCCGGTCGAATTTAATTTCAGTGTCGCCGGACAACCGAGCCCAGTGCGCCAGAGCAGCGCGACGCTAAATGGCATCGCCCGGACCAGTTATACGATCACAGCCGCTGGAAAACTGGAGATTGAAGCCATCAGCGAGCCAGCTCGGTCAGAGATCTTCAGCCTGGATATCCCGATGCCAAACCCAGACGAGATCATCGAGCCGACCGCGACACCGACTGCGACGCCAGAACCCACAGCTACCCCGACGCTCAGCCCACCGGTCAGCGAGGTGGAAGTTGAGCCACCACCAATCCGCCCAGAGGTCGGCGATTGGATTATGGCGCTGATCCTGGCAGCGGGAATCGCCTGGCTGGTTTATCGCTACGTGAGCAATACCACCGCGCCGGGCTGGGGTGTACGATCGGGCCTATTGGCACTGATCGGCGGATTGGCAGCCTACAGCTACCTGGCTTTGCAACTACCGGGAAGCGAGCTCCTGCTGGCGGAATCGGCGGCGCGAGGGGTGTTTTTAGCGACGGTGGGGGGTACGATTCTGGGAAGCCTGGCAGCCTGGACGTGGTTTACCCTGGAAAAACAAGCTTAGAAAGTACTGGTGAGCGGCGGCGTTAGAAAATGGTCGCTAGCAGGCTAACGATCAACACAGCAACCGCCAAGAACATTAAAATTCTTTCGGAGCGCAGGTCTGAAGGGTAATTGGGCGGGGTCTCGACCGGCCGGCGGCGAGAAGCCTGGGCAATCACCTGCTCGCCCAAGAGGGCGCGGCGGAATGTTTCAACGTCTTGAGGCCGCTCATCGGGATGCAAGCTCATGGCCCACTGGATCGCTTGCTCGGTATGGGCGTCCACCGCCGGATTGATCTGGCGAATAGGGATCAATTTCTCGGGCTGGAGGAAAAGCTCACGCGCTTCGGGCGGTGGATGATTAGTGAGCAGGTGATAAAGCGTGGCGCCAAAGGCGTAAATATCACTGCGAGCGTCGGTGTGCCCGGCGTCCCCGCCATACTGCTCGAGGGGCGTGTAGAGTGCAGTGCCGCGACCCTGGAGTACGGTGACAGTGACATCATCGGAGGCAAGGATTTTGACCAGGCCAAAGTCTACCAGCTTGACCAGTCCAGAAGGAGTCAGCTTGAGGTTGCTGGGCTTGATGTCGCGGTGCAAGATCGGTGGAAGTTGGTTGTGCATGTAGATGAGCGCGTCGGCAAGTTGAGCGGCCCAACCAAGGACTTCGCTCTCAGGCAGGAATGCGCTTTTCTGGCGAGCTTCGTTCATCAGCGTGCGCAGATCCTTCCCTGGGACATAATCCATCACCAGGTAGTCGCGACCGCCGATGGAAAAGAAATCGGAGACCTTGGGCAAGTTCGGGTGATCCAGGCGCGCCAACACAGTCGCTTCCCGAAGAAACTGCTCCCGGGCCTGCTTGAGCATCTCAGCCGACAGGCTGCGATCGTGTTCTACTTCTTTGAGGGCACACTGACGGCCTTCCAAGCGTAGATCATCTGCCAGGTAGATGCTGCCCATCCCACCCTGGCCGATGATACGGTTGATACGGTAACGTCCGCGCAACACCTCACCGGCTTTCAAAGGAGTCAGCACTCGTTCCTCCAAAGCCAAACAGACAGGTCTGCAGAACAGCCAGTAAAGATCGTTCGGTTATTCAGGTTTCTTTGTTCTCCGCACTTACAACTGCAATATCACTGGACGAGGGCTTGGATTTCGGCGTTATATGATATTATACCTGTGGAGGCGGTTCTTATGGAGAAGAACAAGGACGAAGTTGCACTGCTGATCGCCCAGAGCGGGCCGCTCAACGGTCAACGCTGGGCTATAAGAGATCATCTCCTGATCGGACGGGACGAGGAATGTGATATTGTCATCCCGGATCGCCAGGTATCCCGCCACCATGCCCGTATCAGCCTGACACCAGAAGGAGCGCTACTGGAAGACCTGGAGAGCAAGAACGGCACCCACCTGAACGGCAAAGCGCTCGAAACCGCCACCACTCTGCAAGACGGCGACAACCTGCAGATCGCCCTGGCGCAGAAATTCCTGTTTTTAAGTTCAGACGCCACCTTGCCCTTGCTGGCCGAAGACAACGGCCTTTCGACCGAGTACCTGACCCGAGCTGAGCGCGACGGCGATCCACTTAGCCGGATCACCGCCAAGGCTGGGGCGGACCTGCGGTTGTACCTGGATAAGCGGGCGCACCGGGTTTGGATCCGCTTTCCCCTGGGCGAGGGAAAAGGCAGAAGCGGACGACGTGAAATTGAGATCGACCCACCCTTATCGGCCTCGCAGTTTCGGTTGTTGGAATTATTATATGATCAGCAGGGGAGAATGGTGACGCGGCCAGAAATGGTGGCCGCGGTGTGGGGAGAACAAGAGGCAATCGGAGTCTCCGAACAGGCGCTCGATGCAATGATCCGCCGGCTGCGTGACCGGTTAGCCAACGCTGATCCGACGCATGCGTATATTATTACGGTTCGCGGGCATGGCCTCCGGCTGGATAACCCGCTGTTGCAAGATTAACCAGCCGGAGTAGGCCAGGTGATCAGGCTGATTTCAGTGCCTGCTCCATCGAGAAGCGCAAAGTCACCCGGTTGAGCTCTTTCAAGCGAGCGACCAACTCGGGATCATCGCCTTCTTCGACCTGGGCAATGATATTGGATAAAGCGCTCAGGAAATCAGGGGTTACCTGGTCAGGGTTCTCGGCCAGGATAGCACGCCAGGCGGCGTTCTGATCTTCATCCGCCGGGACGTTCAACAATTCTTCAATCAGCGAAACCTGGGGAGCCTGCTGGCTGGCTTGCTGGAGCACTTCGACAATTTTCTGGAATTTACCCATCTGCTCCAAATCGCCCTTGGTACGGGCATCCTGCATCCGCTGGTTCAACTCCTGGAGGAAATACTCATCCACATACTGGAGGCTTTGCTGCATGGCCTGTTGGATATCGGGCGCGGCCAGGATGGCAGCAAGCAGCTTGCGAACTTCGGCTAGATGGGCATCAATTTGGCGATCGATTTCCGCTTTCCATTCCAGCAGGTTGGTGCGTAGAGCGGTCAACGGCTCACGGCCATCGTCCGAGGAGCGCTCAATGCGTTGGGTGAGGAGTTGGAAGAATTCGTAATCCATACCCGAGTGGGCCAGACTGACCATCGCCCGCTGGTAGTTTTTATTCGGGCCATGGATCACCAGGTCAAGCAGTTTTTCGCGCGTCAGGCTACGGCCAGCCGCTTTCAGGTCATTGACAGCCTGCTCGACATCCTGGGCCTGGGCCTGGAGGGTGCGGCCATAGGTGGTGCTAGACAGGATGTCCTGCTGGAGTCGCTCAAATTCTTGAATAGCAGCCTCATCCCCGCTCATGGCGGCTGATTCCATCAAACGCTGGAGGAGTGCAAAGAAGCTGGAATCAACCAGGGCATCTTCCTGGTGGGCCATCTCCTGGCGCACCTCGCTGCTGGAGGCGCTCATCAGGCGCTGGATCAGGTTCAGGCGCTGCTGTTGCGCCTGGATCATCTCGCGGGTGATGCCATCCGCTTCAAGGATTCGCTCCAGGAAGCCCTGCTGGGTGAAGGCGGCCTGGGGGTTGAGCAGGTAGCCTTTGCGTTTTTCCATCGGCAGGTTGTTAATCACCTGGTTGATCAATCCACCGGTAATACGCTCTTGTTCGTTGCGGGGCAGGTTGAGCTCGGGCGGTGCAAAAGTCAGCAACATTTCTTTAGCCGGGTCGTGATAGACCAGGATGGTCGGGTAAATGCCCCGGTAGCCGCATACTCCGCACTGGATGAGATTAGAGCCGCCAGATAAAAGGCGTTGCTTGGCGGAAGGGTCGACATTGACATCAAATAGCTGCTCGATTTCTGCGGTTATCGGCTTGCGGCAGTTCGGGCAATTGACCAGCATTTTCGGCATAACTCACTCCATCGTTTCATTAAATAAAATATAAAGGCGCAAAAGCCCGACTATTATACTCCAGCCAAGCCCGGTTAGCGCCCGTCTTTTTCGTCACGCGGCAGGGAAAAGCAGATCCGCGCCCCGCTGTTCGGCGTTGGATCAACCCAGATGCGCCCGCCGTGGGCTTCAACTACTGCTTTGGCCAGGTATAAACCCAGGCCAGCTCCTTTGGTATTGCGGGAAGCTTCGCTGGCGCGATAAAAGCGGTCAAAAACGTGGGGAACATCCTTGGCCGCGATCCCCGGCCCTTGATCGCTGATGCAAACGACCACCTGGGTAGGATGGACAATGCCACTGATCCGGATTTCGCCGCCCTTGGGTGAATACTTGATTGCATTGGCAACCAGGTTGGAGATAACCTGCCCAAGGCGGTCTTCATCCCCGAGGATGACCGGGAAATTCTCCGGAAAATCGACCTGGATGGTATGCAAGGCCGTCTGGGTCCGAAAGCGCTCGGCGATCCGATTGGCCAGCCGGTCCAAGTTGAGGTCCGAGGTATTCAAAGCCAGGACGCCCATTTGGAGCCGCGAGGCATCGAGTAAGTTATCGATCAACTCAGTCAGCCGGTCAGCTTCTTCTTCGATCACTTCCAGGCTATCATCGACTATCGAGCGATCCCAAACAGCGTCTTCGCGGCGCAGGGTGCTGACATAGCCCTTGATCAGGGCAACCGGGGTTTTTAGCTCATGAGTGATAACTGAAATGAAGGTGCTCTTGATTTCTTCGGCCTCTCGAAAGCGAGTGATATCGCGCAGGGTAGCAATAATATTGAGCAGCCGGCCATCGGGCGACATGAGCGGTGCATAGGTGACGCCGATGGGCAGCGGTAGGCCGTTTTCGCGGCGGACATCGCCTTCCACGTAGAGGGTGGCATGCGGGGTGAGAGGCCAACCGCCCGCCTCGGCCTGGACCAGGCTGCGGCCATCGCGAATTACCGCCCATTGGATGACTTCTTCCTCTTTATGGCCCGGAAAATCTTCAGGTTGTTTTCCAAGCATGCGGGCGAGAGCCGAGTTGACTTTTTCAACCGTATGATCGGGAGAGAGAATCAGAATTCCGTCAGCGGCTGAATCGAGCAGGGCATCCAGGCGCTGCTTCTCCTGGTTGGCCTGCGAGTAGAGCTGGGCGTTTTGGACTGCGATGGCAGCCTGGTCAGCGAAACTCTGGAGCAGGGCCTTGTCATTGCTTGAGAAGGTGCCCTGATAATTACGAAAGATAAACAGTACCCCGAGCACCTGGTCGAGAGAGACCAAGGGTAAAGCAACGCCCGCCAGCAGGCCCAGGCTGGCAGTGCGGGTAACCGTCTGGAGCAGGCGATTGATCTCAGCCAGCTCATACCGAGTGGATTCTTCGTAATCAGGCACATTCGCAAGCAGCGATTCGAGCTGGCGTAGGAAGGCTGGAGAGACCCCGCGCGAGACCGCGACTTTCCATCCTCCCTGGAGCTCACGAAGTGCGATCAGGCCAGCCTGGCCGGCCAACATCTCAAGGGAAATCTCCAGGATGCGCGCCAAGACCACATCCATTTCCAGCTCACGGGTAATGGCGCGGCTGATTTCGAGCAGGTAATCACGCTGGCGAACGCGAAAATCAGGCAGCAACCGGAGCTCCCTCATTTTCACAAATGGCCAGGGCATCTTCGAAAATTTCCAGAGCCTCGTCAATCTCGGCCCGGCTGACGCTGAGCGGCGGAGTGATGCGGATAGTGCTCTTACCACAGCCAAGCAAGAGCAGGCCGCGTGCAAACGCCTCATCAACAACCAGATCGCGCAGCTTTTCACTCGGATAGCAAGTCTGGCGATCTTTGACAAATTCCACGCCGATCATCAAGCCCTTGCCACGCACCTCGCCGATGGTAGGATGGCGATCCATCATCCCGCGCAGCAGGTCGAGGGTGTAATCGCCTATCCGGGCAGCGTTTTCCATATAACCGTTTTCAATCAGGTCGATCGTGGCCAAGGCAGCCGCGCAGGCGATCGGGTTGCCGCCATAAGTATTGCCATGGGCGCTGCGTGGCCAATCCATCACCTCCTGGCGGGCAGCCATGATGCCCATCGGCATGCCCGAGGCAATGCCCTTGGCGATGCAAAGGATATCGGGTTCCACACCGAAGTGCTCAATTGCCCACCATTTGCCGGTCCGGCCCATCCCGGATTGGACTTCATCGGCGATCAGCAAGATGCCGTAGCGATCACAGAGCTTGCGCAAGGCTGGAAAGAAGCCCGGGGTCGGGATAATGTACCCACCCTCCCCCTGAATCGGCTCGACCAGTATGCCAGCGATTTCCTCAGCCGGGAGCAGGCGACCCATAATCTGCTCTTCCAGGTAGCGGACGATGGCCTCGCCGTAATCCTCGCCAGGCTGGAGCTGCAAAATCGGCCGGTAAGCGTCGGGAAAAGGAATATGGGTCACCCCATTCATAAGAGGGTAGAAGCCACGATGGTAGATGGGTTTACTGGCAGTGAAGGTGACCGCCCCGAGGGTACGCCCATGAAAGCCGCCCAAAAATCCGATGAACTGGCTGCGGCCTGTATAGTGCCGGGCCAGCTTGATTGCCGCTTCGACACTCTCAGTGCCCGAATTGGTCATAAACGAGATCACATCATCAGATATCGGGGCAATTTCGTTGATCTTTTCGGCTAATTCTACCCATTTCGGGTGGTAGAAATCGGAAGAAATATGGATGAACTTTTCGGCTTGCTCTTGAATTGCTTTGACAACCTTAGGGTGACTATGGCCGGTCGAAACAACAGCGATCCCGGCGGCAAAATCAAGAAAACGATTGCCATCCACGTCCCAGACTTCCGTTCCACGCCCGCGTTCCATAGCAAAAGGATAGCCACGCGGATACGAGGGTGAGATAACCTCATGATCCCGCTTGATTAATGCTTGCGCTTTGGGTCCGGGCAGGTTTTTGTAAGCCATAGAGTTTCTCCTATAGGGTTGATTTTAAACAGGCTGGTGCGCCGGGCTAGCAGAGAGCTCGACACCGGATTTCGCTGTACAGTGATTAAATTATAACACCGGTCAGATGTTGGCTGGCGGAGGGGGCCCTTCGTCTGCACTCAGGGTGCCTGAGGCGGGCAGTCAAGGGCAGCAACGTGCCAGCATAGAACAAGGTATAATCGAATCTTGCAAGATACCCCGGTGATTTCCAGGCGATATTTCATTGAGTGAATCCGAGAAGATCTTTCAGTTTAGCTTAGAAGGTCAGCAAGACCGGGCCAGAGCGGGGGTTTTCCAGACACCGCACGGACAACTGTTTACCCCGGTGTTTGCACCTGTTGGCACCCAGGCCAGCGTCAAGGCGATCTCGCCTCGCCAATTGGAGGAGTTGGGGGCTAGCCTGGTGCTATCAAACACCTATCATCTCTACCTGCGGCCTGGCGATGCTCTGGTGGCCGAAATGGGGGGGTTACATTGCTTCATGAACTGGCCGCAGCCAATGCTGACTGACTCAGGCGGCTTTCAGGTTTTTTCCCTGGCCGACAGCCGGAAGATTGATGACGATGGCGTTACCTTTAAGAGCCATATCGACGGCTCAATACACCGCTTCACCCCAGAAAAATCGATCGCCATCCAAGAGAACCTAGGAGCGGATATCATTATGGCGTTTGATGAATGCGCCCCTCCCTACGATCCTGAATATAACCAACGCGCCCTGGGGCGCACACATGCCTGGGCGGAGCGCTGCCTGGCGGCAAAGAGCCGGCCTGACCAGGCTTTGTTTGGGATTGTGCAGGGGGGCGTCTTCCCTGAGTTGCGCCAGGCATCCGCCGAATTCATGCGCGGCCTTGACTTTCCAGGTTACGCGATCGGCGGGCTTTCGGTTGGCGAGACGAAGCAGGAGATGAACGCAATGCTCGAGGTGGTGGACCCGATCCTGCCAGAAGATAAGCCCCGCTACCTGATGGGAGTTGGGTCACCTGAAGACCTAGTGAACGGCGTGCTGCGCGGGATCGACATCTTCGACTGCGTGCTGCCGACGCGGTTGGCGCGCCACAACGCCGCGATGACCCGCACTGGCCGGCTGAACCTGGTCAATGCCGCCTATGCGCATGACGCCAGCCCGATTGATGGGACCTGCACCTGTTATACCTGCCGCAACTTCAGCCGGGCTTATCTGCGTCACCTGATCGCGGCGAAAGAAATGCTCTCAGCGACTTTGTTATCGATCCACAACTTGCATACCCTGCTGCAATTGATGCGCGAGCTCCGCCAGGCGATCCTGGAAGGGAACATCAATCGCTTTGCGCAGGAATTCTTTGAAAACCGGAATACAACATGACTCTTTTTCAATCTATCTTGCTTGGCATCGTTCAGGGACTGACTGAATTTCTACCTGTCTCCAGCTCGGCTCACCTGGTGATCGTGCCATACCTGCTCAACTGGAAAATTCCAGCCGAGCAGGCGTTTATCTTTGATGTGCTAGTGCAAGTAGCCACCCTGGCAGGGGTGATCACCTACTTCTGGCGTGACCTGGTTGAAATTATCCGGGGAGTACTACACGGCCTGGTCAATCGGAAACCATTCGGGACGTCGGCCGCCCGGTTGGGCTGGCTGATTATCCTGGCTACACTGCCGGCGGGGATAATCGGGGTATTCTTGCAAGATGCGGTGGAGAGCGCCTTCGGCAGCCCGCGGATTACCGGCCTGTTTTTGTTTGCCACTGCCGGCCTGCTGGTGATTGCCGAACGGGTGGGACGGCGGAACCGGAATCTGGAGAGCCTAGATTGGAGAGATGCGTTGTGGTTCGGTTTATTCCAGGCCATCGCGATCTTCCCGGGAATCTCGCGCTCCGGGGCAACGATCACCGGGGGTACGACGCGCAATTTTGAGCGCCCAGCAGCGGCTCGTTTCGCCTTCCTGATGTCGATCCCAATTATGTTAGCAGCGGGCGCGCTGGCGTCGGCTGACCTGCTGCAAACCCCAAACCTGGCCCGCCAGATCCCAATCTTCATCCCCGGCTTCCTGGCCTCAGCCGTCACCGGCTACCTGGCGATTCGCTGGTTGCTGCGCTTCCTGATCCACCACACGTTATACGATTTCGCAATCTACTGTGTGGCGGCCGGCTTGGTGACGGTGATCATCAGTTATACCCGCTAAATAGCCGAAGCAAACGAGAAAAAATATATCATGGAAGCCGGGTTTAAATCTACATTCCTACTTGACCCCTCGATCCACTTTCTCAACCACGGTTCCTTTGGAGCCTGCCCGATCCCGGTATTTGAAGCCTACCAGGCCTGGCAACGCCGATTGGAGCACCAGCCAGTGCTGTTTCTAGGGCGTGAGGTTGCTGCGTTTGATCGGGAATCCCGCCAGGCACTAGGCGCATACCTGGGCACTGCCGTAGATAATTTGGTGTTTGTTCCCAACGCGACGCATGGCGTCAATATTATCGCTCGCTCCCTGGCGCTTAACCCTGGCGACGAAATCTTGACCAGCGATCATGAATACGGGGCCTGCGACAATACCTGGGAGTTCATCTGCCGGAAAACCGGCGCGAGTTATATCCACCAACCGGTTTCACTGCCGGTATACTCATCCCAAGAAATGGTGGAGCAACTCTGGGCAGGCGTCACGCCCCGCACGAGACTGATCTACCTCAGCCACATCAGCTCGCCAACCGCTCTGCGCCTGCCGGTGGAAACGATCTGCGCCAGGGCGCGCCAGGCCGGCATCCTGACTCTCATCGATGGCGCACATGCACCAGGGCAGATCCCGCTCAACCTAGAGGCGGTCGGAGCAGACTGGTACACTGGAAACTGCCATAAGTGGATGCTCAGCCCAAAAGGGGCGGGGTTTCTATATTCACGCCCAGAAGTCCAAGGATTGGTCGAGCCACTGGTGGTCAGTTGGGGTTACCAAGCCACACCGCAAACGAGCAGTGGGTCCCAGTTCCTGGATTATCTGGGGTGGACGGGCACAAAAGACCCAGCGGCTGCACTATCCGTACCCACCGCGATCCGGTTTATGGAAGAACACAACTGGGAGCAGATCCGGCAGGCATGCCATGAGCGTTTGCGACCCGCCCTGGAGCGAATCTGTACATTAGTGGATTTAGAACCGCTTTATCCGCTGGACAGTGACCTTTACCGCCAAATGGCAATTGCACCGTTGCCGCAGGGAACGGACACTGCAGCCCTGAAAGCCCGCCTGTACTTGGAACACCAGGTAGAAGTTCCAATTATAGAGTGGAATGGGTGGAAATTCGTGCGCATCTCTGTGCAGGCTTATAATACGGAAGAAGACCTGGAAGCCCTGGTCGCCGGCTTGAGCGAGCTCCTGCCCCAACTTAACTGAGAATGAGCGATTTTGCTTTTATTTACTCATAATTAACGCCGAATTACCGGGGGCATCAACTAAAATTAACCAGGCCATTTTCCCAGTCTTAGCGGTTTATTTTGGAGCTGCCGTTGGATATCCTTTACCGCCTGATTGCATTATTCGCCAGCTATCTATTTGGATCAATTTCCTTCAGTCGAGTTATCGCCCGGTTGGTCAGGCCTGGGACAAAATTCGACCATGTTGAAATGCCAGTAGGGGATTTCGACCAGAGCTTTAAAGTCACCTCGATCGGAGGAAACACGCTCTCGATGCAGTTGGGCGCCAGGGCGGGTTGTTCGGCAGCGCTGCTGGATGGGTTGAAAGTTTTCCTGCCGGTTCTGGTCCTGCATTTGCTATTTCCAGACACAGATTACTTCCTGTACGCTGCTGCAGGCGGGTTTGCAGGGCACTGCTGGCCGATTTATTACCGGTTTAGGGGTGGCCGAGGTGTATCGGCCTTCTACGGAGGTTTGTTTGCTTTTGACCCAATCGGCGCGTTGGTGGTGGCTTTCAGCGGCTTGTTCCTGGGTATGGTTGTTTTCCGCAAAGTAAAAGCCTTGAATGTATTCTTGTTGTACACCGGGGGCGTGATCCTGATCATCCCGTGGATGTGGTTTACTAAGGAACCCTGGTCGTACCATATTTATGCTGTGGCAATTAATATCTTGTTTTTCCTGGCGATGGCACCAGATATTCAGCAAAGCGCGGCGATGATCCGCAAATATGGCTGGAAAAATGTCCAAATTGGGATGGATCAGTTTGCTATGGGTAAAGGGATGTCGAAGATGATGCGACGGTTGGGGCTTGAGAAAGATAGCCCCGCCAATCAGGAGTAGGGGATGACTGATACGGCCAATCTGTCAACCAGGAAGTACATCGTCAACCTTAAAGACCGCCGGCTGCCCGGAACCATCGGCAACAAAGCCGCCAACTTACGCCGCCTACAGGAAAAGAACCTCCGTATTCCGGAAACTCTGGTATGCACCTGGCAAGCCTACCTGGATTGGCGACAAACACCGCAGGAGACCCTGGAGCGGCTTCGCACCGAAATCCACCTGGTCATCCAACCCACAGGCTTGTATGCCATCCGTTCTTCGGCCAACCTGGAAGATGACCTGGAACATTCATTTGCCGGCCAGTTTCGCACCTACCTGGATGTCCAAGGGTTAGAGCCCATCCTACAAGCAATCGAGGATATCTGGAAAAATACCTGCACCGAATCCGTGTTGACCTACCTGGAGAAAATGTACCACAACCCACCTGAGCTAAAAATGGCGGTGCTGATCCAGGAGATGGTCCCGCCGCAGATTTCAGGGGTAGCCTTCAGTAAGAATCCCATCACGACATTGGATGAGATCCTGGTCGAAGCGGTGCAAGGCAGCGGGATCTCCCTGGTGCAGGAAGGCGTTACCCCTCTACGCTGGGTGAATAAATGGGGGAATTGGATCCACCAACCGACCGAGAGCTCAATTCCCCTGAAATTGGCGGAAGAAGTAGTTGCAGGGGTGCGGCAGATTGCAAAATTGTTCGAAATGGAAGTGGACCTGGAGTGGGTTTATAACGGGACGGAGATCTTCTGGCTACAACTGCGCCAGATTACCTCGATCCAGCAATCCAGCATCTACTCGAACAAGATTGCCAAAGAAATGAGCCCTGGTCTAATCAAGCCGCTGGTATGGTCGGTCTCGATCCCCATCCCAGCCCAGGCCTGGGTACGGCTCATTTCGGAAATCACGGGAGATACATCCATCCAGGCCGACAGCCTGGTGAAGGCTTTCCACTACCGGGCTTACTACAATATGGGCATCTTCGGCGATATTCTGGAGAGCCTGGGATTGCCGCGCGAGTCGCTGGAGATGATGATGGGTGTACTGCCACCGGGCGCTGGCAGGCCGCCAATGAAGATGAGCATGCGCTCTCTTCGCTTACTTCCACGGCTGATCCGCTTTGTGGTGCAAAAATGGAACTTTGCGCGCACCTTCGAAATCGATTTTCCACAACTCAAACGGGAAGCGCATGCCTTTCCCCTCGATCCAGCGGTTGAGTTGGCTGAATTTCAACTCCAGGCTGCAATCGACGAAATCATAGCGCTTAACCGCAAGATTACTTACTTCACCGTAGTATCAATGCTGTTAATGCAAGCTTACCACGGCATGTTGCGCAGCCAATTGAAACGGATGGGGATTCCTTTTGACCAGTTCGATCTGACACACGGCCTGGAAGGGTTAAGCGGTTATGACCCAGGGGAAAGCCTGGCACAATTACATGAAAGTTACCTGGCGCTGGATGAAAAAACTCGTCATTTGGTGGAAAGCGGCGATTACCCTGCTCTGCTCAAAATTAACGGTCACAGCGCATTCCAGACGCAATTGATAGAATTCTTCACCTGCTTTGGTCACCTGAGTGATACGACCAGCAACTTCAGCAGCGTCCCGTGGCGCGAAAACCCGGGGATGATTTTGCGACTCATCGTGGATTATCAAAAACCACAAGAAAACCTGCAACGGATCACATATCCAGATCTACCCAATAAGAATTGGGCTTTAAAGCTGTTCTACCAGCGTTCGCGCACGTTCCGCCTGTACAGGGAGATGAGCAGCTCACTTTACACCTATACCCTGATGCTGGCGCGGGCCTATTACCTACGAATTGCTGATAAACTGGTTGCCAGGGGCGCATTGGCTGAACGCGAGGGAATTTTTTACC